>NZ_RZQI01000174.1:0-8637 GCF_003998335.1 Mesorhizobium sp. M7A.F.Ca.CA.002.05.1.1
AGCTCTCGCGCCCAGGAGCGGGTCAGGCCGAGCAATGCCGCCTTGGTCGCGCAATAGACCGAGGCGTTCGACCGGCCGAGATAGGCGAGCTCGGAGGCGATGTTGACGATGCGGCCGCCATCGGGAAGGTGCGGCAGGACTTCCCGTGCCACGATGATGGCGCCGCGCACATTGACGGCGAACATGCGGTCGACATGGTCGAGCGAAATCGCCTCAAGCGGTGCTTCATGGAGGATGCCGGCATTGTTGACCAGAATGTCGTAGCCGCCGATCCGTTGCGCGCCTTGCCTGACCGCGGCAATGATGTCGGCCTCATTGGCAAGGTCGCAGGCAAGGATCGGGATATCGCCGTCGGATGCCTTGAGATCGAAGCCGAGAACAATGGCTCCGGCGTCCCGCAAGGCGAGCGCGGTCGCGCGACCGATGCCGCTGGCCGCACCGGTGACCAGCGCGCGTTTTCCGTGCAGCGGGGTTACCAAGGCACTTCTCCCCTGTCGACGCCGAGCGACTGCCCGGTGATGTTGGCCGCGAGATCCGACGCCAGGAACAGATAGGTGCCGGCCATGTCGGCCGGCTCCATCAGGCCGGGCAGGGCTTGCGCGCCAACGATGTCTTCGAGCAGTGCTGCTTCACTGACGGCGCCTTGCTCGGCCATCCGGCCAAGCGAGCGCATCGATGCTTCCGTGCGGACCCATCCCGGACAGACCGCATTGACGCGGATGCCTTTCGATCCAAGTTCCTTGGCCCAGGTTTTCGTCAGGCCGATGATGGCGTGCTTGGAGGCGACATAGGCGCCGAACCGCGCTTCGGCGACGCGGCCCCAGATCGATGCGGTGTTGATGATCGAAGCGCCGGCCTGCATGCGCGGCAAGGCGCGCGCGGTGACAAGCGCCGTGCCGATGACGTTGATCTCGATGATGCGCCGGAAGGCGGCTTCGGCCTCGTCGCTGCTGTCGGTGATCGGCGTCATCAGCTCGAGGCCGGCATTGTTGATGAGCACGTCGATCCGGGAGATCGGTCCGAGGGCCGCGCCGACCGCCTCGCGGTCGGCGATGTCGGCCTCCGTGCCTGTGGCGCCCAAGTCGTGGGCCCGTTCGTGCACGGCCGCGTCGTTGGCAATGAGGTGCAGGCTGGCGCCGGCCTGGGCGAAGCCCTTGGCGATGCCGAGCCCGATGCCTCGGCTCGCTCCGGTGATCACGACCGTCTTTCCGGAAAAGGAGAGGCTCATACGACCACTCCGGTTTCGTTGCGGATCAGATGCAGGACCTTGTTGCGCAGCTCGAAGAATTTCTGGGTTTCGCGAATCTCCAGCGGCCGGTCCGGGCCAAGCTCTGCCGCCACGTCGATATCGGCGACGATCGAGGCTGGACGGCGTGAGAACAGGATGATCCGGTCGGCGAGAAATACGGCTTCTTCGACGTCGTGGGTGACGAAGATGATGGTCTTTTCCTCGCGGATCTGGATCTGCCGCAGCTCGACCTGAAGCCGCTCGCGCGTCAGCGCGTCGAGGGCGCCGAAAGGCTCGTCCATCAACAGCACGTCTGAGCCTGCGGCGAGCGTGCGGGCTATGGCCACGCGCTGGCGCATGCCTCCCGAGATCCGGTTTGGATAGGAGTCGGCAAAGTCGGCGAGCCCGAACAGCTTGAGATAGTGGCTGATACGCTCGGCTCTTTCGGTGGCACCGAGGTCCTTCCTGTAGCGCATGCCGAAGGCGATGTTGTTTTTGACCGTCAACCAGGGAAACGACGAATAGGACTGGAACACCATGCCGCGCCGACGGTCCGGCCTGACGACCTTTTCCCCGCCAAGCAGGATCGAGCCCGAACTCGGTTCGTCGAGGCCGCCGACCATGCGCATCAAGGTGGTCTTGCCGCAGCCCGATGGGCCGAGAAAGACGACCAGCGAATTGCGCTCGAGGCCAAGGCTGGTGTTTCGCACGACATCGACGGGGCCGAAGGACTTGGCCGTGTCGATGAATTGAACATATCCGGTCATGTCATGCTCCTCACAGATACCGGAACAGCCGGCGGTGAAGCAGGCGCAAAAGTTGGTCGGTGACAAGGCCGATCAGGCCGATGACGACGACGCCGGCCATGACCTCCGGTGTCTTGACGAAGCGCCGGGCCGTCCAGATCACATAGCCGATGCCGGAATCGGCGGCGACGATCTCGGCGATGATCAGATAGGTCCAGCACCAGCCGAGCGTGATGCGCAGATTGTCGAGCAGCGTCGGGCCCATCCAGCGCAGGGCGACGTCGACCATGACCTGCCTCGAATTGGCACCGACGGTGCGGGCGACCTCGACGAACTCCTGCGGCACGCGCCGCATGTCGTCGGCGACGAGCAGCACGAGCTGGAAGAACGTCCCCAGCCAGAGCAGGAAGATCTTGGTCTCCTCGCCGACGCCGAACCAGATGATCGACAGCGGCACGAGTGCGGGGACCGGCAGGTAGCGGATGAAATCGATCATCGGCTCCAGGGCGGCGCCGACGATCCGGTAGCTGCTCATCATGATGCCGATCGGGATCGCCATGACGGCGGCCAGCAGGAAGGCAATCCAGACACGGGTGGTCGAAACCGCGACGTGCCACAGCAGGTTCTGCTCGGTCAGCATCGTCCACAGGGCAATGACGACGCGGCTCGGCGAGGGCAGGAACTGCGGCGCAATGATGCCCGCGCGCGCCGCCAGCTCCCACAGGGCAACGACGAGCACAGCCGCGGCGACACTGACGGCAAACTCCAGCATCGGCGATGCGCGACCGCGGAAGACAAACAGGCTGCTGAACAAATCATTATCCCCGGATGATCGAAAGAACGGCCGTCACCGGCGCGAGCCGGAATGACATCGCTGCCGACAGCCGAGACAAGCTGCCGGCCCGGCCGCGCGGCCGCTATTTCGCCGGGATCTTGTTGATCGCCGAACTGTCGATCTGGTCCGCCGCCACCAGTCTGTTGTCGGCGGCGCCGTTCTCCAGGTTTAGATCCATCACCGTGTCGAATATCCCGTGCAACGTGCCTTTTTCTCCCGGCTTGCCCATGTAGGCCAGGGATTCTGCAAGCGTCGTGTAGGACAGGCTGGAGTTGACGATGTCGGTCACTTCGGCAGGCGTCAGGCCGAAATGCTTGGACGCCATGTCGGCGAATTTTTCCGGCTCGGCCTTGATGAAATCGACCGTCTCATAGATGCAGCCGAGGAATTTTGCGTATTTGTCGGGGTTCGCCTTGAAGTCGTCGTTGCGGGCGATGATCGCGTCGATGATGATGCCGCGATGATCCTTGGACGAGATCAGCATGCGGGCACCGGTGCGGGTCGAGGCCTTCAGCGCCTGCGACATGAACGGTTCGTAGGTCGCGATCGCGGCGATCGATTCATCGACGAAAACCGCACCCGTATCGGCCGTCGCGATGTCCTTGATCTGCAGATCCTTCAGCGACAGGCCCGCCTGCTTCAGCTCCATCTGCAGCAGCAGGCGCGAGGGGATGTTGGGCTCGGCCGCGACGACCTTGCCCTTCAGATCGGCAACGGACTTGATCTTGTCATCGGTGATGACGCCGTCGCCACCGACGGATTCGTCGATCGTGCCGATGATGATGCCGGGCGTCGAGGCGTCGCGCGGGCGGCCCTGATATTCGCCGACCGAGCGCATCTGCATCTCGATGTCGCCGCGCGCCATCGCCGCCATGACGTTGGTCAGGTCATCCTCGAACTTGATGCTGACATCAAGGCCCTTGGCGGTGAAGCAGCCAAGGTCGCTGGCGATATGGACAGGCGCAAATCCCAGCCATGTCGGCGCCAGGATGCGGATCTGGTCGGCGCTGAGGGCGAGCTGCGAACTGGCGAGCAGCAGGGCTGCGGACAAGGCGGTGCCTGGTAACGGTTTCATGATTGTTCCCCAATTTTGTTCCGTACAGGCTCGCGATTTCTGACATTGATGTAAATGAGTTTATTTAGAACGATACATCGAATAACATCGATGTATCGTTCTGTGCATCATGGGGAATGGCATGCGCCGGCTGGACAATATCGATATCCGCCTGCTGCGCGTTTTCGTGGCGCTGGCCGATTCAGGCGGGTTCGCCGCTGCGCAAATCACGCTCAACCTGTCACAGCCGACGCTGAGCACGCATCTGGCGGAGCTGGAGAAACGCATCGGTGCCCAACTCTGCCATCGCGGGCGCAAGCAATTCCGCCTGACCGAGGTTGGACAGGCAACCTACGATGCGGCGCAGAGGCTGTTCCGCGACCTTGACGATTTCGGACATCGCATCAATGCAGCCAGCGGCAGCCTGTCGGGCCGCTTGCGGGTCGGCACGTCGGATGGGGTCTTCACCAGTGGCGAACTGGGTATCCAGCACGCGCTCAGCCGCTTCATGGGGCCCGATTCCGACGTCTTCATCGACCTTTCGGTGGGTACGCCGTCCGAACTCGAGCAACAAGTTGCCGATGGCGGTCGCGACGTTGTCATCGGGCCGCTGTCGCAGAAAGCGCCTGGGGTTGTCTATCGCGACTATTGCGGCGAACCGCATCTTCTCTATTGCGGCCGCCGGCATCCGCTCTTTGCGATGCCCGATTCAAGGATCGATCAAGGCGCCGTCGATGCCGCGCGGTTCTCGGTGCGCAGCTATCGACATTTCGACGACCTCTACCTGGTCGGCCATCCCAAGGCGAGTGCATCGGTCGTGCACATGGAAGCGCAGTTGATGCTGATCCTGTCGGGCAACTTCATCGGCTTTCTGCCATGCCATTTTGCCGATCCCTGGGTCGCCGCCGGAGACATGCGGGCGATCAAGCCAAGGGCCTATTCGTTCAGTTCCATACACCGCGTCGCCTATCGCAAGACCGACGCCCAGCGCTCGCTTGTTCAGGCGTTTCTCGGTGCATTGTTCGATGCAACGCCCGTGGCGGGATAGGGCGACATGCAAGCGCGCCACCGGCGAAGATCACAAAGAGGTTTGCAGGGCCTGCAATGACCGCGTCATGTTTTCCCTGGCCTGCGGTTCGAAGCGCTGGCGAAACTCTTCAGTGTGGAAGATGTGCGGGCGGGCGAGGAAAGTCTTCAGGACAGCACTGCGTCCGGCCCGCCACATTGGCTCCTCCACCCAGTGGTACTCGCGCCGCACGGCGCGCTCATAGGCGTCGAAGGCGTCCGGCGCGGCTCCCAGGATCGACAGATCCATATCCAGGAAAAGACTTGCGTCCCGTGTGGCCGCCGCGTCTTCGAACGGCGGCACCTGGTGCGTGGCGGTGGCGACGATCATTGCCGAGATGCGGTTGAGGCGTGAAGGATTTGCGCGGCCCGCCAGCTTTTTCTCGGCAAGGGCAGCACTTTGCGCCTCATTGTCCTTGGCCTTGCTGTCATAGATGGCATCGTGGAACCAGATCGCCGCTTCGATCGCCTCGGGGTCGCCGAGCAATCCTCGATAGTCGCCAGCGAGTGCCAGCATCGCCTCGATATGGGCAAGGTTGTGGTAGTGGCGGCCCTGTGCCCGGTAGAGCGCCGAAAGCTCGCTTTTCAGCGCGTCGTCGATCAAGGGTTCGTTTTCCATGGCTGCTTGAATTCCCGCGAACCAAATCCATTTGACAAAGCACTAAGGAAAATTGAGTTCAATCGTGCTATGATCTGGCTTATATGTGCGGCCAGGCAACAGGCAAGCACAACAGGCAAGCCAGGCAGGACGCAGGACGAGACGGCGATGAACAGCATCAGCATTTCCCGACACAGCGCATTGAAGCCGGTCGATCCGATCTGGCGTTCGATCCGCGACGAGGCCATGGAGGCTGTCAACCGCGACCCGCTGCTCGCTGCATTCCTCTATTCGACCATCCTCAACCAGGACAGCCTGGAAGAAGCAGTCATTCATCGGCTGGCCGAGCGGCTGGCGCACCAGGACATCGGCTCCGATCTCATCCGCCAGACCTTCAAGTCCATGCTGGCCGACGACAAGGAGTGGCCGACGACGGTGCGTGTCGACATCCAGGCCTATTACGATCGCGATCCGGCCTGCGACCGCTTCATCATGCCTGTGCTCTATTTCAAGGGTTTCCACGCCATCCAGACCCATCGGCTGGCGCATTGGCTGTGGAACCAGGGGCGCAAGGATTTCGCGCTCTATCTGCAGAGCCGCTCGTCCTCGGTCTTCCAGACCGACATCAACCCCGCCGCCCGCATCGGCAAGGGCATCTTCATCGACCACGCCACCGGCCTCGTGGTCGGCGAGACCGCTGTCATCGAGGACGACGTGTCGATCCTGCATGGCGTGACGCTGGGCGGCACCGGCAAGGCCGGCGGCGACCGCCACCCCAAGATCCGCTACGGCGTGCTGATCGGCGCCGGCGCCGCGCATCTGGTTTCCGAGCGTTGGGTCATGCCCGGGGCACATCACCTGCTGCTGATGGCCGGCGCCGGATTTTTCCTGATCTTCGGCCATTTCTTCATCTTCATGGCCTATCGCATCGGACCGACCAGCGCCGTGGCGCCGTTCTACTATTGCTTCACCGTCTGGGCGGTCATTTCGGGCCTGCTGGTGTTCGGGCAATTCCCCAACGCGCTGGCGATCTGCGGCATCCTGCTGGTCATCGGCAGCGGGCTGACCATCGTGTCGCTGGATCAGCGTCGCCGCCGGCTGGCCGTCGTGGCGTAACCTTGGCACCCAGGCAGGTGCTCACGAGGCGTTGCCGGGCCGAAAAAGATCGTCTAATCGGCGAAGCAACGTTCGATCGACGACGACATGATCAATCAGCCAGCGGAGTTCCCCGTGACCGATTTTGACCAAAACAACAACTCCGACGCCGAGCACAAAGCCGCTATCCGCAAGTCGCTTGTCGGCTGGGCGGTGTTCATCGCCGGAACGCTGATCTTTTTCGTCGCCGCCGATGCAGTGCTGATGCCATAGACGAGCCGCTGCACGTACCGGCCTGAAGCCGGTCTTGCCTTCAGAAACTCGAAACCTCAGACGATCGGCAGGCGCCTAAAGCGTCCGCCTTGCGCTGAACTGATGGTAGGCCCACAGAACGACCACCGCGCCGATGACGGCAACGATCAGGCTGTAGATGTTGAGGCCGGTGACGCCTGACGCGCCGAAGGCACTGAAGATCAGACCGCCGACAATGGCGCCGACGATGCCAAGCACGATGTCCATGATGACACCCTGGCCGGTCTTGTTGACGATCTTGCTGCCTATGAAGCCGGCGACCACGCCGAGAATGATCCAGCTGATGATACCCATTTTTTCCTCTCCATCCCCTCGCCAGCCGAACATTTTCATAGGATTGTCAAAACCTCAAGCCAGCTTGAAATTCCGCCCGAATGCTTCATTGTTGAGGAGGGGTCGGGCCTTGGTCGCTATGGAGGATCCACTATGGGACTTTTTGACAATGCCGTTCCCGGCGGCAACATCACCAAACCCCTGATGATCGCGCTCGGCGCATTGCTGGTCGGCAAGATGCTGAGCGGCAGAAGTGCCGAAGCGCCAGAACAGTCTCCCGCGCCCGCTCCGACCGCCCCCGTTCCCGTCCCTACGGAAACCACATCCGCCGATGGTGGCCTGGCTGGCGGCTTGGGCGGCCTGCTCGACAAGCTCAGAAATGCCGGCCACGGCAATGCCGCCGACTCCTGGGTCGGCACCGGGCAGAACCAGCCGATCAACGCCAACGATCTTGGCGCCGCGATCGGACCGCAGATCATTCGCGAGATCGCGCAACGGACCGGGCTGGACGAGCAGGAACTGCTCAAGCAACTGTCCACCGCCCTGCCCGGCATCGTCGACAGACTGACGCCGAACGGCCAGGTGCCGCAGCAGCACCAGGTCGCCACCGCGTTCAACAGCTGACGCGGCAGCCACGACAATTGGAGCGCTGCGCCTCGTGCGCAGTGTTTCGGTTTGCCGGTGATGGGATGAGTGTCTGGAGCGGGTAGCGGGAATCGAACCCGCATATTCAGCTTGGAAGGCTGCTGCTCTACCACTGAGCTATACCCGCGCCTTACCTGAAGTACCGGATTCATCCGAAAAGCGCCATGCACTTTTCGGTCCGATTCTTGTCGCGTTTCAGGGCTTCCGGGCCGGCAGTGGTGGAGAGGGTTGGATTCGAACCAACGTAAGCTAAGCTAACGGATTTACAGTCCGTCCCCTTTAACCACTCGGGCACCTCTCCAGTCTGCCGCCGGAGCCATGCAACGAGGCATTCACGCCGATCCGGACCCGAGTTATGTGTTCTCCGAAACCAGCGCAGCGCCTTATGGCGGCAAGCCCATTGGGTGTCAACCGCGCAACCATGGTTTTTCGTTTCTGTTCGCCGGCTGTGACGGCGGGCCATATCCTTGGCCGGAGGACACCGCTATAGAAGCCAGCCATGAGCGATAAAACCAACACTCCCAAAGACACCCATTACGCCAAGCTGCGCCGCGCCTATCGCGACGAGAAAAGCGGCGGCGCGCCGGCGTTCCGGCCCCGACAGCCGGTTCCGCCGGGCGAAAATGCCGCGGACGGGCTGGTGAGGCTCTACGGCCTGCACACGGTGCGCGCCGCACTCGACAATCCGCGCCGCAAGATCAGGAAGATGCTGGTGACGCGCAATGCGGCCGAGCGCCTCGAAATAGCCGATCTCGCCGCCCTGCCCTTCAAGATCGAACTGGTCGA
>NZ_RZQI01000175.1:0-8625 GCF_003998335.1 Mesorhizobium sp. M7A.F.Ca.CA.002.05.1.1
GCTCGTGGGCTGCTTGGACAAGAGTTCACTGGTGTGGATAAGGTCGAAGCTGAAGCCTTCGAGCGGATCGGTCAGGGTGATGGTGTAAGTGCCGGCACCCTTGTCGAAGAGGAGGGTGCCGCCCGCCGTGCCCGGCTGGACGAGATCCGCTGGGTCCTTGTCGTAGGTGAAGCTGAAGTCGAACGTCGCGAAATCGGAGTCCTCCGACGCGAGCGTGACGTCCGAGGTGATGAGATTGCCCCCGCCGCCGCCGGCGATCGAGCCGGTGAGTGCGATCTGGATGCCATTAAGCGGGTCGCCATCCTGGTCGACGAAGTCAGAGTGCGTGGCATCGTAGAACGCGTCCGGGCGAGCATCCGCGCCGATGTCGTACCCGAAGGCTCCGGTGGCGGACGCATTGGCCGCATTAGCCAGGGTTTCGTGGGTACCATCGCTACCACCACCGGAGGCATCACCGTCGAACGGCACCGTGATCGTCGGGCCGTCATCCTCGAAGGTGAAAGCAGTGCCGATGTTGGCTGTTGCCTCGGCGGTGTCGCCGTCACCATCGGTGGCGGTCGCGGTCAGAGTAACCAGATCGGCCGCGGCAAGTACCGCCGCCGAAGCGCCACTCTCCACGGGATCTGCCGGATCGTTATGGATAACCGAACGGTCCTGAGTCAGCGTTACCTCGCCGGTGTTCTCATCGACGCTGATCAGGAAGGCGACCGTAGCCGTGTCGTTCTCCAGATAGCCTTCGATTTCGCCGTTGCCATTGACGCGCAGCAGAATGTTATCGCCGCTGAGCGTGTCGTCGAGGCCGCTGTCGACGTCTGCGCTCTTGACGCCGAGCTCATAGGTGACGGCGCCGCCGTCGGCGCCGAGGTCGGTGCTGAAGGCGGAAGTAAAGCTTGCCGATGTGGTATCGGAAAGATCGCTGTCGTCGGTGGTCAGCGTCGGAATAGTGCCGTCCGCCGTCACCGTCGGGCCGTCATCCTCGAAATGGAAGGCGTCGCCGATATTGGCGGTTGCAGCGTCGGTGTCGCTGTCACCATCGGTGGCGGTCGCCGTCAACGTCACCAGGTCGGCCGCAGCGAGTGTCGCCGCCGATACGCCGCTCTCCACCGGATCGGCTGCATCGTTGTGGACGACCGAGCTATTCTGGGTCAGCGTCACCTCGCCGGTGTTCTCGTCGACGCTGATCAGGAAGGCGACCGTGCCTGTGGCGTTCGCCAGATAGCCTTCGACCTCGCCGCTGGCGTTGAGGCGCAGCAGGATGTTGTCGCCGCTGAGCGTGTCGTCGAGGCCGCTGTCGACACCGGGGCTCTTGACGTCGAGCGCATAGGTGACGCCGTCGAGGCCATCGGCGCCGGCGTCGACGCTGAAGACCGGCGCGAAGCTTGCCGACGCTGTATCGGGAATGTCGGTATCGTCGGTAATCAGCGGCGAAACAGTGCCGTCCGCTGTCACCGCCGGCCCGTCATCGTCGAAGTTGATGAAGGAGCCGACCTCTTCGCTGTGGGCGTTGGTGTTCGTCGTCGAGAAATGGAACTCGGAGATATCGAGCCCTTCGTTTGAATCGACCGATGATACCTGCAGCCGATCCATTGGGCTGCTGGTGATGACATCGACGGTGGTGACGTTGTCGAGTCCGGTGATGGTGACTATGCCCGTGCCGAGCCCACTGACGGTGACGTTGCCGCTCCCAGTGGCATAGGTGCCATTGGCGATGATGGTGGACGCAAACCCTGATTCACCCGTCAACGTGAGGCTGGTGATGTTCACGAGGTTGGTCGCGGTGCCGTCAAAGAAATCCGTGCCTTGATCGTTGCCCGTATTGTTGAAGGCAGCGATACTGACGTCCACCCGATCAGTGGGAGTAGAAGGCGTGATCTGGTTGATTGTGAATCCGGCCCGCGTGACGGTCTCGAGATGGCTATCGTACTGGATTTCCGAGGCATCACCCGCGGCCAGATCACCGCCGGTCACAAAATCGACCTGGAGCGTTTCGCCCGGATTAATGCTCTGGTTGTTGACGCCGAAGCCCTTTTCACTCACGTTGGCGGTGCCACCGTTCAAGCCTATCACCAGAAGCTGCTTGGAAGCGTCATCGGGCGAATTGATCAAGTAAAAATCATTGTTGCCGGGCGCGGCGTCCTCGCCCAAAAAACTGACCACGGAGGTTCCCGCAACGGAGGCGAACACTGCGTCTTCCAGATTGATGCGGTCGTCCGGGTTGGTCTCGTCCGGATGGAACAACGGCACGTACTGGACCGTATACAAATCCGCATTGGTGTTGCTGGTGTTGATCAGGGCGAACGAGAAGGCGAGCGGTCCGGTCTCGGCGGGCTCAGTGCCCGCGTCAGAGGTGCCAATGACGCCGATCACGACGTTTGGATGCGTTAGGTCCTGGAACAGCCAGACATAATTGCCATCGACCGTCTGAATGCCGCTGTTCACGCCGACGGTGGTGGAAAACGGGGTTCCAGCGAGGTTCTGTGAGAGAACGACCGAGGTGATGGTTTCTCCCGCGCTCGCCGAGGCCTCCACGAAGTTGGCCTGGAAGGCGACCTCAGGCGAGGTCAACCCATCCGGATCGTCGAGACTTAGGAGATATTGCACCGTGGGGTTGGTGTCGTATGGCGGAATGGCCGGATTGATATCATCGTCCGTAAAACCGATTGTCTCGTCGATGATGATGTCTTGAGCTACGATATCGAGTGCCATGGAGATTCTCCTTGGTTCAAAATGCTTTCTGGAAAGGGATGCAGCCCCCAATGCCGGAAATGCACCTACCCCGGTGCAGCCGGTCGCATACTGAAATGCGCCCCTCCAATTTCATTGTGCCGCCGGCGCAGAGGGCGCGTCCATTCCCGCTTCGATAGTATTGCGGTCAATGTCCGCACCTGATCGAACGATATATATCCATCGGTAGATCAGGCTGGCGGGTGCTGGGGGAGGCCGCGCCGGCACAAGGCAGATGCCGTCAGACGGCTTTCCGGCCGTTGCCGTGCGTACAATGTCGGCGCGAGGAGAGAGGGACGGTCAGAGCAGGCCGGTTCGGCCCGTTCGTGGACGCTCGGTGGCTTTGCCGTGCGTCATCCAGGCCAGTTCCGCCCGGCCGCCGAGGTGCAGCTTCTCGTAGACGTGATGCAGGTGCATCTTCACCGTACCTTCGGATAAATGCAGCCGCTGCGCGATGGTCTTGTTGCGCAGCCCGCGCGAGACGAGATCGGCGATCTCGGTCTCCCGCCCGGTCAGCCGGGACATGGGCTGCGGCTGCGAGCCCGGCATCAGCAGCTGCTGGACGATCTTGTTGTCGATCCACTTCTTGCCCGCCGCCACCGCATTCACGCATTCGACGAGAAAGCGGTGGCTGATGCCGTCCAGAAACAGGCCGTCGACGTCGAGCGTCTGTATTTCCTTGATATCGAGCCTGCCGGTTGGCTGCACGATGAAGATGATGCCGAGAGCGCTGTTGCCAGCCTTCAGCCGTGAGGAAAGACCTGATGTCTGCTGGTCCTCGAGATCCACGCCCACGATGACGATATCAGGTTGATGGCGCTCCACATGAGCGAGAACGTCCACAGGGCGGCGGCACTGGGCGACAACATCGTGTCCAGCCTTCTGCAAAACCCATTCCAGACCGGCGAGATATACCCCTCGCGGGTCCGCCACGACCAACGTCGACATGCGAACACCGTCCGTAAAAAACGCAACGAACTTGGTTAAGTACCCGTAAAATCAGGAAACCAGAGCCTAGGCCTATTGTCAAGTAATAGCTAATATACATGTTGCTATAATAACGCCCCGAGACTGCCGCTCGGAACGGCGCCGTGAAAGGCCAACCTATGATATGCCTGTCACGTCAAGGTTCTAACGTCCCTTGCCGCGCGGCCCAGTCGTACGGGTATAGGCAGTAAAAATAGCCGGTGCGTTCGGTTGCGATGTATTTCAGATGCGTGCCATTGGGCAGCCAGACGATGTCGCCAGGGCGGCATTCGTGGCGGCCGTCATCCAGTTCGATCGTCAGCGTGCCTTCATGGATGAACAGGACCTCGTCATAGGTCACGGTCCAGTCGATCGAGGCGTTCTCCAGATACTCGATGCCACCGCCCATGGTCCGGCTGATCTCGGCATTGATCACGCGCGCGATCGACGACGTTCCGGTCGGCGTGACTGATGGCTTCAGAGTCAACTCGCTGTGCTTGAAAATCCTGGCCTTGGACATTGTCATCCTTTCTTTGCGCGAAGATTGGCTTTGGAGGGAGTGACGCCGGACGGGGCCAGCCCGGCGAGCCATCTCGTCACCGGATTCAGCTTGCGCCCGGCATGTTCGAGATCGTCGCGCCGACGCACCGCGCCACGGACGAAATGCGCACCGACGAAGCGAAAGGGTTCGGGCGGGAAACCGCGCGCCACCGGACGCACCAGCGCCGAATGCGTCAGTTCCGATTCGCCGTCAGTCAGCAGGCCGGTGAGGATCTCGCCGCCGATATAAGCCATTGTCGTGCCATTGCCGGAAAAGCCGTAGCCGTAGACGACATCGCGGTTGGCGGGCAAAGCGCCGAACAGCGGCACGCCGCTGACCGTCCGGTCGATCGGGCCGTTCCACGATGTTTCGAGCGGGAAATCGGCGAGCGCCGGGTGGCCATCCCGCAGCACGCGACGCATTTCGGCGACCCGTGGCGACAGGCCATGGAAACGCTGGTCGACGATGCCGCCGAAGCCAATGACGCCACCGCTGACGCCGACGGACAGCCGACCATCGCGCGTCGGAGACCAACCGCCAACGAAGACGCGGGAATCGATCATCAGCGGCGCCCGGCGGTAGCCGACCTTGTCGAGAAGGCCTGGAATGGGCTGTGACATGGCGTCGTCGCTGGAGATGTTGAAGATCGCAGGGGCCAGTTCCGGAATCGCCCCGGACCAGGCATTCATGGCAAGCACGACCTTGCCGCAGGACACAGTTCCTTTCGCCGTTTCCACCGTGAGCTTGCCACGTCGCGAAAACCGCTTCATCGGCGACTTTTCATAGATCCGAACGCCGCGGTTCAGCGCTGCACGACGCAGGCCGCGCACCAGGAACCCTGGATGCACAGTTGCCGACGAAGCGTCGAACGCACCGCCAAGGTGGCTCGTCGTACCGGCCATCGCCGCGATCTCCGGGCGCGAAACTCGCCGCGCCGGGACGTAGCCGTGCGCTGCCAGCTTGTTTAACGCGTCGTCCCAGGCGCCAAGCTGTGCTTCGCACGTAGCGCCCCAGATCCAGCCGATGCGATCGAACCAGGCGTCGATTGCCTCGGTCTTGCAGAAAGCCTCGATGCCGCCGATCGCGGCTTCGGATGCCTTGATGATCGAAAGCGCGTCGTTTCCGTCGCGCAGCGCGGCAAGCGCGCTGTATTTGGTCCACGCCGAAAGCACCATTCCGGAATTGCGGCCGCTCGGGCCACCACCACAAATGTCGCGCTCTACAATGACAACGTCGAAGCCTGGATTGTGCTGCTTGAGGCGAATGGCGGTCCACAGTCCGAGATACCCGCCGCCAACGATGCAGATGTCGGCCTGCGTTGTCTCTTCGAGCGGAGGCGCAAGGTCCGGGTCCTCGGGCAATGCCTGCCGCAGCCAATGGCTCCGCCAGCGGATGTCTTTTTCCGGCAACTGCATCACGATGCGCCTGCCGCGGACAGGCGGCGCTCCACCAGCCTGACCAAAAGACTGGCGCCCATCGGCAGGATAGCGTCGTTGAAATCGTAATTGGTGTCGTGCGCGGCGGCCTGGTGCGCGTCGTCCGCCTGGCCAAGCAAGAAATAGCAGCCCGGCCGCTGTTCCAACATGTAGCAGAAATCTTCAGAACCCATCTCGGGAGGCGGATCGACGACGAGACGTTCCGAGCCCATCACCTCGTTCGCAATCGCGATCATCGCGTCGGCTTGCGCCGGAGTGTTGATCGTCGGCGCGAAGGGCGTTTCGTAGCGAATATCGACGCTGGCGCCAAAAGCTTCAGCCTCGTTTTTCGCGATGCGGCGGATTGCCATCTCCAGCGTCTTTTGAACCTGATGGTCGAAGGTGCGCACGGTGCCGGTCAGAAACGCCGCATCGGGGATGGTGTTGAAGGCTTCGCCGGCGCGCAGGCTGCCAACGGTGACGATTGCCGGAGAGTGCACATCGGTCAGGCGACCGGGCAGGGCTTCTATCGCCAGCAGGATGCGCGCGGCGACGGGGAGTGGATTGATCGCCAGATGCGGCATCGCCGCGTGGCCGCCCCTTCCATGGACGACGATCTCGAAGCGATCGGCCGCCGCGGCCACCGTTCCGCGGTGGACGGCGATCTCGCCGAGAGGCCGTTCGCAATTGTGCAGCGCGTAGACTTCATCGCAGGGGAAACGCTCGAAAAGGCCATCATTCAGCATGGCGAGTGCCCCACCTCGACCCTCCTCGGCCGGCTGGAAAATGAAATGCACGGTGCCGGCGAAGTCGGGCGAGCGGGCAAGCGCCGAGGCTGCGCCGAGCAGCATCGTCGTGTGACCGTCATGGCCGCAGCCATGCATCCTCCCGGGAATGCGGGATGCATGCGGCAGCGGCCGCGCCTCGGTCATCGGCAGGGCGTCCATGTCGGCTCGGATGCCAAGACTGCGACCAGCGCCGAGCCTGCCCCTGAGCGTACCGACGACACCTGTCCGTCCGACGCCTTCGGTCGTCTCGATGCCCCACGAGCGCAGTTTGTCCGCCACGAAACGCGCCGTCTCGAACTCTTCGAAGCCGAGTTCTGGATTGGCATGCAGATGCCGCCGCCAGGTCGTCATCTCGGTCTCCAACTGCTGTACCGATGGAACCAGTCTCATGCCGATGCCCTTGCGCGGAGAGTTTGCGAGCGGCCCTGAAGGATGGCGATGACACCAAGCAGGGTCGCAGAGAATGCGATCAGCAGCACAGCGACGGCCGCGATGGCAGGGCTGATGGATTCGCGAACCCCGGAGAAGATCATGCGAGGCAAGGTTCGCTCCGCGCCTGTCGAGAGGAAACTTGCGACGACGACTTCGTCGAAAGAGATGATGAAGGCGATGATGGCCCCTGTAATGACGCCCGGCGCTATCAGCGGCAGCACTACCTTGAAGAATGTGCGGATGGTGCCGGCGCCGAGCGATGCGGCCGCGCGAACCAATGTCCGGTCGAAGGTCGAAAGGCTGGCGACGACAGTCGTCAGCATCACAGGCACGGCCATCGCCGTATGCACCAGAATGATGGATAGCTTGTTGCCGACGAGTCCCAGTGTGGCGAAGAATGAAAAAGCCGCGACGCCGACGATGACAACCGGCGTCACCAAGGGCGCGGCGATGATCGCGTAGAGAATCCGTTTGCCGGCAAAATCGCCCCAGGCGAGTCCGATCGCCGCAGGTATGCCGAGCAGCAACGCCAGGACCGTGGTGGACAGCCCGATGACGACCGAGTTCCACAGTGCGTTCGGCCAACGCTGGTCGACCCACAGTTCGGCATACCAGCGCAGCGACCAGCCCGGCGTCGGAAATGCCAGCGAATTGCTCGAGGTCAGCGACATAGGGATCACGATCAGCAGGGGCAGGATGATGAACGCCAGCAACGTCGCCGCATAGGCATACATCAGCCACTTCCGGAAGCGGTCGGCGCTCATGCGACATGCGCCTTGCGGCGGAAGAGGACGGACGCCGTCCAGAACAGCAACGCAAACAACACGAGGATCATCAGCAGTTGCAGCGAAAGCGCTGCACCCATGCCCCAGTTCAGTGTGCTGTTCGTGTAGAAAGCTATGTAGCTGGAGATCATCTGGTCGGTCGGCCCGCCGACAAGCGTCGGGGTGATGTAGTAGCCAAGTGCGAAGACAAAAACGATCGCCCCGCCAGACAGGATCCCTGGCAGGATCAACGGCAACTGCACGCGGCGCCATGCCGTGAGCCACGGCGCACCCAGCGACAGTGCCGCGCGCATGTAGGTGGTCGGAACCCGCCGCATGACAGCGACGACGGAGAGCACCATCATAGGCAGCAGAACCTGAACCATCGCCAAATAGAGCGAAAAGCGGGTGTAGATGAGGTCGAGGGGTTCGCTGACGATACCCAATCCGAGCAGAGTGGAATTCACGGGGCCGTTCTTCTGCAGCACGATGATCCAGATGACGGTGCGCACCAGCAGCGATGTCCAGAGCGGAAACAGGATCAACGCGAACATCAGCTTCGACCAGGCCGGGGGCGCGCTGACAATTGCCTGCGCCAGCGGCACGGCGAGCACCGCGCAGATGACGGTCACCACGATGCTGATCCAGATCGTACGCAGCAGCGCGTCGACGAAGATGGCGCGGTCGGCGGAAACGGCTTCGATCGAATTGTCCGCGCCTCGCTTCAGGTCCAGGCTCGCAAGCAGATAATAGTCCGTTCGCGCGCTTTGCTGACGCGCTATGACCTGCCAGAGATCGATGTTTTTCCAACCGGCCTGTTTGGCGAGCACCTCGTCGCGCACGGGGCGCATGTCGAGCTTGCCGTCGGCCGCATCCTTTGCCGTCTTGATGACGAGGAAACGGCTGCCGACCACGCGCTGGTTCACGAGTTGCGCCAGGACGCCTTCCTTCCCGGCGCGCCGCGCGTCGGCCAAATCCTCGACGAGTGCTGCAAA
>NZ_RZQI01000176.1:0-8550 GCF_003998335.1 Mesorhizobium sp. M7A.F.Ca.CA.002.05.1.1
ATCGAGTTCAGACATTTTCCGCCCCTTCTGACCTAGTTTGCCAGTTGCGCGGCCACATCAAGCAGGATGTTGGCCCCGGCAACAAGCTCGGAATCTTCGGTGTGTTCGCGCGGACTGTGGCTGATGCCATCGGCGCTCGGCACGAAGATCATGGCCGCCGGTGCGATGCGCGCCAGCATCTGTGCATCGTGGCCGGCGCCGGACGTCATGCGCCTGACGCCAAGGCCACGGCGTTTCGCGGCCGCCTCGATTCGTTCGACGATGCGAAGGTCGAAGATCACCGGCTCGAAGCGAGCCAGTTGCTCGACCGAGATCGTCACGTTCTCATCGGTGGCAAGCTGCTCGAGATAGGCGGCAAGCGCCGCCTCCTCCGCCTGCAGGCGCTGTTCGTCGGGGTCGCGCAGATCGATGGTGAAGACGGCGCGCGAGGGAATGACGTTGATGGCATTCGGCTCGAAGCGGATCGTACCCACGGTCGCCACCGTCGGCGCGTTCGAGGCTTTGATCCGGTCGAGCAGGAAGGTGATGGTCCGGGCGGCGGCGTGGCCGGCATCGTTGCGCATCGACATCGGCGTGGTGCCGGCATGATTGGCGACGCCCTCTATGGTGATACGCTGCCAGGAGATGCCCTGCAGATTCTCCACCGCGCCGATCGGCAAACCTTCGCGTTCCAGCACCGGCCCCTGTTCGATGTGCAGTTCGAGATAGGCGTGCGGCTTGAGGAAGCCGGGCTCCCGGTCGCCGGCATAGCCGATGCGGGCGAGTTCCTGCCCCAGCACGCTGCCGTCCGTGCCGACGGCCGCCAGCACCGTTTCGGCATCGATGCCGCCGGCGTGGACCAGCGAGCCCATCATGTCGGGCGTGTAGCGTACGCCCTCCTCATTGGTGAAAGCGGCGACCGCGATCGGGCGCGACGGCGAAAAGCCTGTCGCCTTGAGCGTCTCGATCACTTCCAGCCCGGCAAGCACCCCGTAGCAGCCGTCATAGATGCCGGCATCGATGACGGTGTCGATATGCGAGCCGATGAGCAGCGGCGCCTGCTCCCTGTTGTCCGGGCTTTGCCAGGTGCCGAAAATATTGCCGACCCGGTCGATGGCGACATCGAGTCCGGCCTGCCGCAGCCAGCCGACGAAGAGATCGCGGCCCTGCTTGTCGGTGTCGGAGGCGGCCAGCCGGATCAGCCTGTCCTCGCCGTCGCGACCGACGGCACCGAGTTCGCGGATACGGCCAAGCAGGCGCTGTGCATCGATGGCGATCATGCCGTTGCCTCGGCTTTTCTCTTGCCTTCCAGCACATCGGCCGGGCTCATGCCGATCAGCTCGGCATAGCGATGCGGGTCGGTGGCACCTTCGGTGTTGATCACCAGCACCCGCGATTTGCCGTCCAGTCCAAGCTCGGTCGGGTTGTCAGCCATCGCCCGGATCAGCCCGGCAAGACCAACACCGCCGCTTTCGCCGGCGACGATCACCGGATCGCCGGCGGCCGGCCGGGCCAGCCGCCGCATCACCGCGATGGCGTCAGCCTCATCCACCGTCATGAAGGCATCGGCGGCGCGCGCCAGCACCCGCCAGGCGACCGGGGAGACCTCGTAGCATTCAAGCATGGCCATCACCGTCGGCCGGCAATGCGCGACCTTGACCGGGTGCCCGGCCTGGGCGGCTGCAAAAACACAGGCTGCACGCGCCGGCTCGACCACGATGAAGGTCGGCCTGGCGTCACCGAGCACGATGGCGAGATGACCGGCCAGCGCGGCGGCAATGCCACCGACACCAGCCTGCACAAAGACGTGGGTTGGTGTCCGAGGGAACTGACGCAGCGCTTCGCGCACGATCGCCGTATAGCCCTGCATGACCAGGCTAGGAATCCGTTCATAGCCCGGCCATGAGGTGTCGGACACGACGGTCCAGCCCTTCTCGGCCGAAACCTGGGCGGCCTGCCTGACCGAATCATCATAGTTGCCGTCGACGCGGATCATCTCGGCACCATAGCGGGCGATCGCCGCTATGCGCTCCTCGCTGACGCCGGCGTGGACGAAGATCGCCGCCCGCGCGCCGACGAGTTGCGCGCCTTGCGCAACGGAGCGGCCATGATTGCCGTCGGTCGCACAGGCAAATGTCATCGCAGCAGTGACGGCCCGTACATCAGGCCGATTGAGATCGGCCATATCGACGGGCCGGCCCAGCCGGTTGCCTGCCTCCTCCAGCACCAGGCGGAAGACGGCATAAGCGCCGCCCAGAGCCTTGAAGCTGCCGAGGCCGAGGCGAAAGCCTTCATCCTTGATATGGATAGCGCTAATTCCGAGCTCGCTGGCAAACGCCGGAAGCGCATGCAGTGGCGTCATCAGGTGATTGTCGCGATGGGAAAGAAAACGCTCGACCGTGTCAGCGCCGGCCATGCCGAGGATTTCGGCATCGGCCGGATCGAGTGGCAGGCGATGCAGAGTATTGCGGTTGAGCAGGAACACTGGCGGGCCTCCTTGGCGTTCGGCGAGAATATATTGCAGGATCGGTGCAAAGGGCGCTGCAATATGGCCTCCCAAATGCAAGTTTGTTTCGCCGAGGACCTCTCCATTGCCTGTATCGCCACCCATGCTCGACAGTTTCGATCTCGCCATCCTTGCCATCCTGCAGCGCGACAACACGACGCCGCAGCGGCTGATCGGCGAGGCGGTGAACCTGTCGGCGCCGGCGGTGCAGCGCCGCATCAAGCGCATGGAGCAGACCGGCGTCATCGCCGGCAATGTCGCGGTCGTCGAGCCGGCAGCGGTCGGCCAGCCGATCACCATCTTCGTCGAGGTGGAACTCGAGAGCGAACGTGCCGAACTGATCGACGCGGCCAAGCGGCAATTCTCGGCAACCCCCGAGGTTCAGCAATGCTACTATGTCACCGGCGAGGCCGATTTCATCCTGGTCATCACCGTGGCCGACATGGCCGCCTATGAGGCGCTGACGCGAAAACTGTTCTTCGACAGCAACAATGTCCGCAAGTTCCGAACTTTTGTTGCGATGGACCGGGTCAAGGTCGGGCTGACGGTGCCCTTACCCGGCTAGCGTCAGGCGGCCGAAAAATCCTGCACGGTCTGATCTGGCGCGAGACGAGCGGAGTTCTCGCCGACCTCAGCCTGCCGCGCGCAGCCAGACCTTGTTGTCGTGGAAGGCAGCACCGCCATAGGGCGCCGGCGCATCGGCGCCGGTCAGAACGTTGATGCCTTCGCCGCGCTCATGGGCGCTGTTTGGCCAGATGCCTTCGGCGATCACCACGCCGCGCTTGATCCCGTCAAACAGCTTTGCATGCAGCACGACTTCGCCGCGCGTGTTGCCGACCTCGACGCGATCGCCGTCGGCCAACCCAAGGGCTGCGGCATCGTCGGGATGCAGAAGCAGTTCCGGGCGGCCCTCCTTGGCCTTCGACACCGGCGTTTCCGAAAAGGTCGAGTTGAGAAAATTGCGCGCCGGCGACGTCGTCAGCCGGAACGGATGCGCTTCGTCGGCGACCTCGATCAAGTCGACATGGTCGGGAAATTCCGGCAGAAGCGCCACCGGGCCGAACAGGCCCATGCTTTTCGGCGGCCGGTTGGGGGCCGCCTGCCCGGTCCAGTCGGCGCGGAAACGGAATTTTCCGTCGGCGTGGCCGAACCCCTTGATGAAATGCGCGGTGTCGAAGTCCGGCTGCAGGTCGACCCACTTGTCTTCCTTCAAGCTTTCGAAACTACCCAGCCCGCGCTTGCCCAGGATGATGTCGATATGCTGCTGCTCGGTCATGCCGAAGCCCGGGCGATCGGCGACGCCGAGGCGATCAGCCAATTGCTCGATGACGAAATGGTTGGTGCGCGGCCCCTCCGGCGGCTCGATCAGCTTGGGGCCGAGCGTGATGTGCTGGTTGCCGCCGCCCTTGTAGACGTCGTCGTGCTCGAGGAACATCGTCGCCGGCAGAACGACATCGGCAAGCTTGGCCGTGTCGGTCATGAATTGCTCATGCACGCAAGAGAACAGGTCGTCGCGCACAAAACCCTGTTTCACCAGCCGCTGCTCCGGCGCGACATTTACCGGGTTGGTGTTCTGGATCAGCATCGCCGTCACGGGCGGGCCGCCATAAAGCGCGTCGCTGGCTCCGGTCAGCACCGGGCCGATGCGCGAATGGTCGAGATGGCGGATCGAGGGATCGCGCATCCTGGTGCCTTCCAGAACTTCCTGGTTGAGCTTGAAGATGCCGGAGTTGGAATGGAAGGCGCCGCCGCCCTCATATTGCCAGCTGCCGGTGACAGCCGCGATGCAGGACGCTGCATGCATGTTGACGGCGCCATTGCGCTGGCGCGCGAAGCCGTAGCCGAGGCGGAAATAGGTCTTTTTCGTCGTGCCGACGAGGCGGGCGAAGGCCTCGATCTCGGCGACCGTCAGGCCGGTGATCCCGGCCGCCCAGTCCGGCGTGCGCGTCTTGAGATGCGCTTCCAGTCCTCTCGGATCGTCAGTGTATTTCGAGAGATAGGCGCGGTCGGCCATGCCTTCCTTGAACAGCATATGCATGACCGCGCAGGCCAGCGCGCCATCGGTGCCCGGCTTCAACACCAGGCCAAGATCGGCCTGCTTCATCGTCGCATTCTCATAGACGTCGATGACGACGATCTTCGCGCCGCGCTCCTTGCGCGCCTTGATGGCGTGCGTCATGACGTTGACCTGCGTCACCACCACATTGGTGCCCCAGATCACCACGCAATCGGATTTCGCCATCTCGCGCGGGTCCGGCCCGCGCAAGGCGCCGGCGCCCATCATCCAGCCGGTCCAGGCGAGATTGGTGCAGATCGAACCGAAAAAGCCGGAGTATTTCTTGGCGTGGCGCAGCCGGTCGATGCCGTCGCGCTGCACCAGCCCCATCGTGCCGGCATAATAATAGGGCCAGACCGTCTCCGAGCCGTATTTCTCCTCGGCCGCGATGAATTTTTCGGCGACGAGGTCGAGCGCCGCCTCCCAGCTTGCTTCTTTCCAGGCGCCGTCGCCCTTGGAACCGGCGCGGATCAGCGGCTTCAGCAAACGGTCGGGATGATGGACGCGGTCGGCATAGCGGGCAACCTTGGCGCAGACGACACCGGCCGTGTAGCTGTTGGACTTGGCGCCATGGACGCGGCCGATGCGATTGTCGTCGAGCAGCTCGACCTCGAGCGCGCAGGTCGAGGGGCAATCATGCGGACAGGCCGAATGGCCGATGCGAAGCTTGGCGTGTTGGTTCATGGGGCGAGGTTAACCGGTTCCGGACGCGGCGTGTAGGGCCAGATCTTACCCTCCCCTTGATGGGGAGGGTCGGCGTGTAACGCCGGGGTGGGGTGTGGCGCAGACCCCCACCCCGCTCCGCTTCGCGGATCGACCCTCCCCACAAGGGGGAGGGTAATCACTCCGCCGTGCCTTCCTCATACTCTGCCGACATGGTCAGCCACTTTTCCTCGTGGCCGGCCAGCGTCTGGGCCAGTTGCGAGCGCTCCTTCGCCAGCCGTGTCGCCGTCGAGGGATCCTTCTCGTAGACCGCCGGATTGGACAGTTCGTCCTCAATGCCGTCGATGCGCTTGCGAATGCGGTCCATCAGCGCTTCGGTGGCGCGGATCTCCTTGGCCAGCGGCTCGAAGGCAGCGCGGCGAGCCGCCGCATCGCGGCGGCGGTCGGCTTTTGACGCCTTGTCGGCCTCGCGCTTGCCGCGGCGGTCGCCGGAGACGCCGGTGACCAGCGTCTTGTAGTCCTCGAGATCGCCGTCATAGGGGTTGACCGCGCCGTCCTTGACCAGCCACAGGCGGTCGGCGGTTGCCTCCAGCAGATGGCGATCATGCGAGATCAGGATCACGGCGCCGGGAAACTCGTTCAGCGCATGGATCAGCGATTCGCGGCTATCGATGTCGAGATGGTTTGTCGGTTCGTCGAGGATGAACAGGTTTGGCCCCTCGAAGGCCGACAGCCCCATCAGCAGCCGCGCCTTCTCGCCGCCCGACAGATCCTTGGCGGCGGTGTTCATCTTCTCGGTCGTGAGGCCGAACTGGGCGACGCGGCCGCGCACCTTCGATTCCGGGGCCTCCGGCATCAGCCGGCGGACATGCTCGTAGGCGTTTTCGTCCGGCCGGAGGTCGTCGAGCTGGTGCTGGGCGAAGATCGCCACCTTCAACCCGGGCGCCACCGTCATGGTGCCACTCTCCTGCTTGAGCCGGCCGGACAGCAATTTGGCGAAGGTCGACTTGCCGTTGCCGTTGGCGCCGAGCAGCGCGATGCGGTCGTCGGCGTCGATGCGCAGCGTCATCTTCTTGAGGATCGGCTGACCCTCGGTGTAGCCGACATTGACGTTGTTCAGCGCCACGATCGGCGAGGCCACCGTCTTCACCGGCTCGGGGAAGGAGAACGGCCGCACCGAATCGTTCACGAGGGCCGCGATCGGTTTCATCTTCTCCAGCGCCTTGATGCGCGACTGCGCCTGTCTCGCCTTGGAGGCCTTGGCGCGGAACCGCTCGACGAAGGATTCCATGTGCTTGCGCGCGGCCTCCTGCTTGACCCGGCCCTTCTCCTGCAATTCCTTCTGCTCTGTATATTGACGCTCGAACTGGTCGTAGCCGCCGCGCCAGAAGGTCAGCTTCTTCTGGTCGAGGTGGACGATCGAATTGACGGCGCGGTTGAGCAGGTCGCGGTCGTGCGAGATCAAAAGCACGGTGTGCGGATATTTCGAAACGTAGTTTTCCAGCCACAGCGTGCCTTCGAGATCGAGATAGTTGGTCGGCTCGTCGAGCAGCAGCAGGTCGGGCTCGGCAAACAGCACCGCAGCAAGCGCCACGCGCATGCGCCAGCCGCCGGAGAAGGACGAGGCCGGACGCCGTTGCGCAGCGTCGTCGAAGCCGAGGCCGGCGAGAATGGTGGCGGCGCGGGATTCGGCTGAGTGCGCGTCGATATCGGCCAGCCGCATATGGATGTCGGCGATGCGGTGCGGATCGGTCGCCGTCTTTTCTTCTTCGAGCAGCGCCGTGCGTTCGAGATCGGCCTTGAGCACGATCTCGATCAGCGCGTCCTCGGTGCCCGGCGCTTCCTGCGCCACCTGGCCGATGCGGGTGCTCTTCGGCAGGCTGATCGAGCCTGTCTCGGACGGGAAATCGCCGGTGATGGCCTTGAACAGCGTCGTCTTGCCGGTACCGTTGCGGCCGACAAGGCCGGCCTTGGTGCCGGCCGGCAAGGTCAGCGAAGCATGGTCGAGAAGCAGGCGTCCGGCCATGCGGAGCGATAGGTCGTTGATGATCAGCATGGCCGCGCTTTTGCACCGGACATCAACGCTTCGCAAGGCCTTGCCGGCCAGTTGGCCGCACAAGGCCTCGAAACGACGCCAGCGAGGGCGTCGTCAAAGCAGCCGAACAGTGGCTTGCCTGCTCTCAGGCAGTCGCCTTGCGCTTCGTTGCCTTGGCGACAGCGGCCGGCGCTGCTGCCGGCTTGCGGCCAAGTCCCGTCGACTTTGCCAGCGCCGATCGCGTCGCCGAGTAGTTTGGCGCAACCATCGGATAGTCCGGCGGCAAGCCCCATTTGGCCCGATAATCGTCCGGGCTCAGGCCGTAGTCGGTCCGCAGATGCCGCTTGAGCGACTTGAACTTCTTTCCGTCCTCAAGGCAAATGATGTAGTCGGGAAACACCGACTTCTTCGGATTGACTGCCGGAACCAGGTTTGGAGTTTCCGCGACAACTGCACCAGCGAGCTTGCGAACCGAAGCACTGACGCTGGCAATCAACTCAGGCAGGCCGGCAGCAGGAAGCGGATTGTTGCCTACATAGGCCGAGACAATATCGGCCGTCAGCTCGATAACGGTCTTATCATCGATATTTGACAATTCTTTCACCTTATTTGCGACAAAATCCTCCACCCCAGCGAAGACTTGTGTCGATGTATCTCTTTAACCGCGTCCCCCAACGGACCGCCAAGTCTCATAAAAGAATGAAGAATCGGCAAAAATAGCATTCATGCGAAATCGACGCCGTGCAAATTAGAAAATCTAATACTTGGAACCAGCAGACTTAGCGGCAGGACTTTCGTCCAATATCTCCAGAATACGCTTCCAGCGGGCGCAACGCGCGAAATCCTTTTGTTCTATCGCCTTTTCGGCCCTCATCGCGGCGTAGAGCGGTGCCTCGGCGCCGAATTCGTCGATCAGCCAATGCGCTTCCTGATTGGCCAGACGCTCATTCTCGTCAAACATGGTTTTCGACCTCCGAACGTTCCACACCGACCGCGACACAACTGCCGATGACGAGGATGGCTCCGACAATGGCCGTCACCGTCAGCCGTTCGCCGGACAAGGTCAAAAGCAGGGTCGAGGCGATCGGCGTGAGATAGGCGACCACCGCGACCCTGTCGCTGCCTTCAAGCTTCAAGGCGCGCGACCAGAAATAGTAGCCCAGGCCCATCGGACCGGCGCCGAGATAAAGGCCGAGGGCCAGGTCCGCGCCGACGGGCCAGGTGAAACCGTCGCGAGCGCACCACAGAAACATCAAAGCGACGCCAATCAAAGACGATGGCAGCAACAGGCGATCCGCTGGAGTGGCCACC
>NZ_RZQI01000177.1:0-8518 GCF_003998335.1 Mesorhizobium sp. M7A.F.Ca.CA.002.05.1.1
GCTATATGAAGGGCATCGAAACCATCAAGGCCAGCGGCAAGGAAGTCGTGCTGACCCTGAAGGAAGCCAATGCCGACCTGCCCTATTTGCTCAGCGACTATCACCTGATCGTCCAACCGAATGGCGGCAAGGACAAGGCCGACGCAGGCATCTCGGCCGGTCCTTACAAGGTTACGACCAATGAGCCCGGCGTGCGCCATGGCGGCGAGCGTTTCGCCAATTACTGGCAGGGCGACAAGATGGGCCACGCCGACCAGATCGAGATCATCGTCATCAACGATGCGACGGCGCGCACCGCCGCCCTGCAAGGCGGCCAGGTCAACATGATCAACCGCGTCGAGCCGAAGATCGTCGACCTGATCAAGCGCCTGCCCGGCGTCACCATCCGCAACCATGCGGGTCCCGGCCACTATGTCTTCATCGCGCATTGCAACACCGCACCCTTCGACAACAACGATCTGCGCATGGCGCTCAAGCTGGCCATCGACCGCGAAGAAATGCTCGACAAGATCCTGCGTGGCTACGGTTCGATCGGCAACGACTTCCCGATCAATGCGTCCTATCCGCTGTTTACCGAGATCGAGCAGCGCAAATACGATCCCGACAAGGCCAAGTTCCACTTCAAGAAGTCGGGCCATGATGGCGCCGTGCTGCTACGGACTTCCGACGTCGCCTTCCCCGGCGCCGTGGATGCCGCGCAACTCTATCAGCAGAGCGCGGCCAAGGCCGGCATCAAGTTGGAGATCAAACGCGAACCGGGCGACGGCTACTGGTCGGAAGTCTGGAACAAGCAGCCCTTCTGCGCCTCCTACTGGGGCGGCCGCTCGACGCAGGACCAGATGTACTCGACCGCCTATCTGTCGACGGCGGACTGGAACGACACGCGTTTCAAGCGTCCGGATTTCGACAAGATGGTGCTGGCGGCCCGGGCCGAACTTGACGAGACCAAGCGCAAGGCGATGTACCACGACATGGCTGTCATGGTCCGCGACGAAGGCGGTCTGATCCTGCCGATGTTCAACCAGTTCATCGACGCGACCGGTGCCAAGGTCGATGGCTGGGTCGACGATCCACATCAGGAACTGATGAACGGTTACGCCTTGGCGAAGTGCTGGCTGCAGGCCTGAGCCGGCTTTGCGGATATGTCTTCACCCATCCTGAAACTGATTGCCCAGCGCATCGCGCTGGGCATTCTCCTCTTGTTGGCCGTTTCGGTCCTGATTTTCGCCGGCACGCAGATCCTGCCCGGCGATGTCGCGCAAGCCATTCTTGGGCAATCGGCGACACCGGAGTCGCTCGCCAATTTGCGCGAGCAGCTCGGCCTCAACGATCCGGCCTATATCAGGTATTTCCGTTGGCTCGGCGGGGTGGTGACAGGCGACCTGGGTACCGCCATGTCGAGCGGCCAGGATATCGCCACGTCGATCAAGGGCCGGCTGTGGAACACGCTGTTCCTCGCCTTCTGGGCAGCGGTCGTCGCGGTGCCGCTAGCGATTATCCTCGGTCTGATCGCGGTGCGCTACCGCAATGGCTGGGTCGACAAGCTGATCTCCGGGCTGGCTCTGGCCTCGACCTCCTTTCCCGAGTTCTTCATCGGCTATGTGCTGGTCTATTTCTTCGCCGTGAAATGGCAAATCTTCCCGGGCATTTCGACTGTCTATGACGGCATGCCTTTTGGCGAGCGCATGCAGGCGATCGCTCTGCCGGCGGCAGCGCTGACGCTGGTCGTGCTCGCCCACATGATGCGCATGACACGCGCGGCGATCCTCAATGTCATGCAGTCGGCCTATGTCGAGACCGCGGAACTGAAGGGCCTGTCGGCCTTCAACGTCATCCGCAAGCACGCCTTCCCCAATGCCATCGCGCCGATCATCAACGTCGTCATGCTCAACCTCGCCTACCTGATCGTCGGCGTCGTCGTGGTCGAGGTGATTTTCGTCTATCCGGGCATGGGGCAGTATCTTGTCGACCACGTCACCAAACGCGACGTGCCGGTGGTGCAGGCGGTCGGCCTGATCTTCGCCGCCGTTTATATCAGCCTGAATATCATTGCGGACATAGCGGCGATCGTCGCCAATCCGCGTCTCAGACATCCGAAATAGGGGGCGGATATGCTCGATATCAAACGCATCCCCCTCCCCGCGCTGATCGGGATCGTGCTGACGGCATTGTTCGTGCTGGCGGCGATCTTCGCCCCCTGGATCGCGCCGCACGGCAATGGCGAAATCGTCGGCGACGTCTGGGAACCGATGTCGGCTGCCCATTTGCTGGGCACCGACAATCTCGGCCGCGATCTTCTGTCTCGCATGATCTACGGCGCCCGCATCACTTTGTTCATCGCGGTGCTGGCCACCGCACTGTCATTCTCGCTCGGCGCCATCCTCGGCTTCTCGGCGGCCGTCTTCGGCGGCTGGTTCGACACGCTGCTGTCGCGCCTCGTCGATCTCTTGATGTCGATCCCGACGCTGATCATGGGTCTCGTCGTGCTGTCAGTGCTGCCGACCAATCTGGTGACGCTGATCCTGGTGATGGGCATTCTGGATTCGACCCGCGTCTATCGCCTGTCGCGCGCGGTCGCCGTCGACATCAACGTCATGGACTATGTCGAGGCGGCGAAACTGCGTGGTGAGGGCAGCGGCTGGATCATCTTCCGCGAGATCCTTCCCAACGCATTGTCGCCGCTGGTTTCGGAACTCGGCCTACGCTTCATCTATGCCGTGCTGTTCCTGTCGACGCTGTCGTTCCTCGGCCTTGGCGTGCAGCCACCGGACGCCGACTGGGGCGGCATGGTCAAGGAAAACAAGGATGGCATCGTCTTCGGCATCGCGGCCGCGCTTATCCCGGCGGCGGCGATCGCCCTGTTGGCGATTTCCGTCAACCTGGTTGCCGACTGGGTGCTCAACCGGACGACCAGCCTCAAGGGAGGACGCGGGTGATGGCCGACACCAAAGCGAAATCAGGCCTGCTGCTCGACATCCGCAACCTACGCATCGAAGCCACCGTCTTCCCGCCCGGCGAGCCGCCAAAGAACATCGTGTTGGTGCACGATGTCTCGCTGACGCTTGAAAAAGGCAAGGTGCTCGGCCTGATCGGCGAGTCCGGCGCCGGCAAGTCGACCATCGGCCTGTCGTCGATGGGCTATGGCCGCGGCGGCGTGCGCATCACCGGCGGCGAGGTGATCCTGAACGGCCGCGACATCCTCAAGGGCGGCAAGGACGGCTTCCGCAAATTACGCGGCCGCGAGGTCTGCTATGTCGCGCAATCGGCGGCAGCCGCCTTCAACCCGGCGCACCGGCTGATGGACCAGGTGGTGGAAGCCACGCTGCTGCACGGTACGGCAACGCGGGCCGAGGCCGAGAAGCGCGCGGTTGCGCTGTTCAAGAAGCTCAGCCTGCCGAACCCTGAAACCATCGGCGAGCGCTTTCCGCACCAGGTTTCGGGTGGCCAGTTGCAGCGCGTGATGACGGCGATGGCGCTGTGCTCCGAGCCGGACCTGATCGTCTTCGACGAGCCGACAACGGCGCTCGACGTGACGACGCAGATCGACGTGCTGGCGGCGATCAAGGATGCCATCCGCGACACCCATGTCGCTGCGCTCTACATCACCCACGACCTTGCCGTCGTCGCCCAGGTCTCAGACGAGATCATGGTGCTGCGCCATGGAAGGCTGGTCGAATGGGGCGGCACAAGGCAGATCATCAAGGAGCCGCGCCAGGAATACACCAATGCGCTGGTCTCGGTGCATGAGATCGAGCATCAGGAGCAGAAACCCGGCACGTCGCCATTCCTGTCGGTGAAGAACGTCACCGCCGCCTATGGCCGCAGCGACATCAAGGTGCTGAAGAACGTCTCGGTCGACATCTATCCGGGTCAGACGCTGGCCGTGGTCGGCGAGTCCGGCTCCGGCAAGTCGACGCTGGCGCGCGCCATCACGGGACTTTTGCCGCCCGAACAGGGCACCGTCACCTTCGACGGACGTCCGCTGGCCAACAGGCTGGCCGACCGGCCGAAGGAGGATTTGCGCCAGTTGCAGATGATCTACCAGATGGCCGACGTGGCGATGAACCCGCGCCAGACCGTCGGCACCATCATCGGCCGGCCGCTCGAATTCTATTTCGGCATACGCGGCCGCGAGCGCGACAGGCGCGTCGCCGAACTGCTCGACAAGATCGAGATGGGCAAGGGCTTTTCCGACCGCTATCCGGCCGAACTTTCCGGCGGCCAGAAACAGCGTGTCTGCATCGCCCGATCGCTTGCCGCCAAGCCGAAGCTGATCATCTGCGACGAGGTGACCTCTGCGCTCGATCCGCTGGTCGCCAACGGCATCCTCAAGCTGCTGCTGGAGTTGCAGAAGGAGGAGAACGTCGCCTATCTGTTCATCACGCACGACCTCGCCACTGTGAAGTCGATCGCCGATTCGATCGCGGTTATGTATCGCGGCGAGGTGGTGCGCTACGGCCCCAAGAGCCAGGTGCTAAGCCCGCCCTTCGACGCCTACACCGACCTGCTGCTCTCCTCGGTTCCAGAGATGGAAATCGGCTGGCTGGAAAAGGCAATCAAGGGACGGCGCATGGCCAGCGCGGGCAACTAAAGCAATTCGGGGAAACTGGAACCGGTTCTCCCAGAAGAAGCGCATGGCGCTTCCCCTGGGAATTGCACCAGACCAAGCCGCCACATGGGGCGCCGGCGACCGTCATCCGGATGCAACACAAGAGCGCCAAACGTCCTTCGGGACGAGCGCTGCTCGCACGACTTTTAAAACAGGGGTAGGACATGAAGACTGAACTCGATTATCTCGCCGAACTCGCCGGTCAAGGCCGGATATCGCGCCGCGCCTTTCTTGGGCGCGCCGCCGCGCTCGGCGTATCGGCGGCCCTGATGCCGGCGCTGGCCGGCAAGGCATTTGCCCAGACGGCGGTGAAGGGCGGTATCATCAAGGCCGGTCTGCAGGGCGGTGAATCCACCAACAGCCTCGATCCGGCGCTGAACCTCAGCCAGGTTACCTTCAGCTTCGGCAAGCTTTGGGGCGAGTATCTCGTGCGCCTCACCCCGGACAACAAGCTCGTCAACCTGATTGCCGAGGAGATTGGCGCCTCGGCCGACGCCAAGACATGGACAATCAAGATCCGCGACGGCATCGAGTTCCACAATGGCAAGACGGTCGGCGCGGAGGATGTTGCTGCCACCATTGAGCGCCATGCGGACGAGAAGTCCAAGTCCGGAGCACTCGGCATCCTCAAGAACATCAAGGGGATCAAGGCGAGCGGCAAGGAGGTCATCGTCACGCTCGGCGACGCCGATGCCGACTTCCCCTATCTGATGGCCGACTACCATCTCACCATCCAGCCGAATGGTGGCAAGGACGATCCGAACGCCGGCATCAGCGCCGGTCCCTATAAGGTTAGCGTCAACCAGCCCGGCGTGCGCCATGGCGGCGAGCGCTTCGCCAATTACTGGCTGGGCGACAAGGCCGGCCATGCCGACCAGGTCGAGATCATCGTCATCAATGACGCGACCGCACGGCTTGCCGCCCTGCAGGGCGGCCAGGTGCACATGATCAACCGCGTCGAGCCGAAGGTCGTCGATCTGGTCAAGCGCATCGCGGGCGTTTCCATCGAGAACGTCTCGGGCAAGGGCTACTACCCGTTCAACATGTTCTGCGACACCGCCCCCTTCGACAGCAACGATCTGCGGATGGCGCTGAAGCTTGCCATGGACCGCGACGAGATGCTGGAAAAGATCCTGCGCGGCTATGGCTCGGTAGGTAACGACTTCCCGATCAACGAGGCCTATCCGCTGTTTTCCGCCGACATCGAGCAGCGCAAGTTCGATCCGGACAAGGCGGCGGCAGCCTATAAGAAATCGGGCCACAGCGGCTCGATCGTGCTGCGCACCTCGGACGTCGCCTTCCCGGGCGCCGTCGATGCCGCACAGCTCTATCAGCAGTCCTGCGCCAAAGCCGGCATCAAGATCGAGATCAAGCGCGAGCCCGGCGACGGCTACTGGTCGGAGGTCTGGAACAAGCAGCCTTTCTCGCTCTCCTACTGGGGCGGACGCGCGACGCAGGACCAGATGTATTCCACCGGCTATGTCTCGACCGCCGACTGGAACGACACGCGCTTCAAGCGGCCGGAATTCGACAAGATGCTGTTTACCGCGCGCGGCGAGCTCGACCAGGCCAAGCGCCAGGCGATCTACCACGATATGGCAGTTATGATGCGTGACGAAGGCGGGCTGATCGTGCCCTTCTTCAACCAGTTCATCGACGCGGCCGCCACCAGCAAGATCGGCGGCTATGCCAAGAGCCCTATCGGCGAAATGATGGACGGCTACGCGCTTGCCGAGTGCTGGCTCAACGCTTGAGCGGACTCTGATCGTCCGATTTCATCAATCAAGAACGCCGTGTGCCCAAGACGGCACACGGCGTCCCGCTTCAACCGCCAACCGCATGGAGCAGCCCATGGCGCTCAAGTCCAAGCTTCTGCTGATCATCCTCGACGGCGTGCCTTACCGGAACTGGCGCCGGCTGATGGGCAATCTCGAAGGCTGGGTGCAATCGGGCGAGGCGCGCGTCTGGAAGATGCGCTCGGTGCTGCCGTCGACCTCGGCCTGCTGCTATGCGTCGATCCACACCGGGGTCTCACCGCAGGTGCACGGGATTCTCTCCAACGAGAACCGGTTCCGCGTCGAGCAGCCCGATATCTTCTCCGAAGTCAGCAAGGCAGGCGGCAAGACGGGGGCGGTGACCCATTCCTACTGGTCGGAATTCTTCCGCGGCTATCCGTTCGACCTGGTCGAGGACATGGAATTCGACGAGCCAAGCGGGCCGATCACGCATGGCCGCTTCCACACCATGACCGGTTACAACCTTCGCAACCAGATGACGCCGAGCGATGTCGACCTGTTCGCGACGCTGACGATGCTGACGAAACGCCATGGCATCGACTACGGCATCCTGCACACCTGCACGCTGGACTCGATGGGACACCGCTTCGGCCACGACTGCCACGAGATGGACCATGCCGTCTATGCGATGGACGGGATGCTGGCCGCCTTCCTGCCGCGCTGGATCGAAGCCGGCTATGAGGTGATTGTCACCGCCGATCACGGCCAGACCGATCGTGGCCATCATGGCGGCCATGACGACGAGATGCAGGATTTCGCGCTGTACTATTTTGGACAAGGTAAGGGTCCGCAGGCCGACACGCTGCTCGACCAGCTGCAGCTGGCGCCGACAGTGCTGAGCCGGCTGGGTGTGGCAATACCGGAGGCGATGAAGGCTAAATCTTTCTTGGGGTGAGCGGGCGCGCAGAACTCTTCCCTTCCCCCCTTGTGGGGGGAAGGGAAGACCCTGCCTCTGGCAACACTTCCTTACTTCGGTTAGCCTCCGCAAAATTCCTTGGCGGAGGATGAACCTTTTTGGACCGATCAGCGACAGAGCAGACAGGAGCCAGGCGGCTCGACCGGCCATGACGGCAGCGACGGAGACCGATCGCGCTCTCGTCGACCGGGTCGCGAAGGGCGACCGTGCCGCCGTGCGGCTCCTGTTCATGCGTCACCACGCGCGGGTCTACCGCTTCGTGGCGCGCCAGACGGGATCGGAAATGATGGCCGACGATATCGCCAACGAAGTCTTCCTCGAGCTATGGCGCCAGGCGCCCGGCTTCGAAGGGCGTTCCGAAGTCTCGACATGGCTGCTCGGCATCGCCCGTTTCAAGGCGCTGTCCTTTCTGCGCAAGAAGAAGGAAGACTGGATCGACGACGAGGCCGCCGCCGCGGTGCCCGACGGCGCCGACACGCCGGAAGTCGTCACCATGAAGGAAGACAAGGCCGCCGCCCTGCGGCGCTTCGTCGACACCTTGCCCGAAGAGCATCGCGTGGTCATCGATCTTGCCTATTATCACGGACAATCGGTGAGCGAGATCGGCGAGGTGCTCGACATTCCGGTCGCCACCGTCAAGACCCGGATGTTCTACGCCCGCAAGAAACTCGGAGAGGCCCTCAAGGCCGCCGGTTACGACAGGGGGTGGCCATGAGCGCCGCTGAAAAGATGTCGCGCCGCGACGAAATGGAAACGCTGCTGCCGTTCTACCTGAACGGCTCGCTGGAAGGTTCCGACCTGGAAGCGGTCGAGGAATGGCTGGCCAGCGATCCGGCCGCACTTGCCGCCCTTGGCGAGGCTGAAGCCGAATTCTCCGGCGCCACGGCCGCCAACGAAGCAATCCGGCCGCCGGCCGATGCGCTCAGCCGCTTTGCCAAGGCACTCGACGCCGAGGCCGGGCCTGCGCGCAAGCCGGCAGGATCGTCCTGGCTGGCGCAGGCCTGGGGCCGCTTCATGGCGGTGCCGGTCGGTGTCGCCTGGGCGGCAGCCGCGGTTCTGCTGGCCCTGGTCATGGTGCAGTCGTTTGTCGAACCCGGCGGCAAGGGCAATGATTTCGAGATTGCCGGCGCGGAAAACGATCCGGCGAAAATGCCGTTCGCGCTGGTCAAGTTCAAGCCGGATGCCAGGATGTCGGAC
>NZ_RZQI01000178.1:0-8462 GCF_003998335.1 Mesorhizobium sp. M7A.F.Ca.CA.002.05.1.1
AGACAGCGCTGACGGGAAACGCCGCGTTCTTCCAGACCGCGCTCGCCGATGCACTCGATATCGATTTCGAGATCGCGCGATCGCTCACCGCCAACCAGAATTATGCCTCGCTGCTTGCCGCCTTGCGCTCGCTCGACCTCAGCGAAGACAGGGCCTTCCTGATCACGGTTGCCGTCTATCCCAACCAGTTCCCGCATCCGCAGGCTATCCGCACCTTCCTCGACCGTTACCGGCTGCTGCATCGTGAAGCGGCCCAGGACAAGATGCGATCGTGGCGGGCGGAAGCCCTTTCAAGGGTGGTTCGCGGCGCAGCACCTGCCAACGGCGATCCACGCACCGCCTCGAACAGCGACGATGCGGCGGCTTCGTCCGGCCTCAGGGCGTCTTCACGGAAATAAGCTCCTCGACGGGCACGGTGCCGGCCTCGATCTCGACCACCCAGATATCGGGATCGAATTTTTTCTCCCTTTCCAGCCTGGCGTCGAGCACTGTGGCATCCTCGCCGGTTCCGAGCTGAGTGAAAAACCGGTCGTCGGGCTTGGCCGAATCATAGCTTGTCTGCGGCGCCGGCCCGAACAGGGCAACCTCACCCAGCCTGCCCCGCGCCAGCACGAACACAGCGCCGGCCTCGGTCGCGCCGCGCTTGACCACGGCGGCAAATCCCCCGGCGCCGAAAACCCGGCGCAACAGGGCCGAGACCCACAGATCCGATGTGACGCGCATGAGAGAGCTCCCGAAACTGCCGGTTCTCTATCGATATTTCCGCCGCTGGGCGAGCCGTCGTTTCAGCCGTCAGTTGGTCAGGCCGATCTCGCGCATCTTGACGTAGACGATCTCATCGGGCTCGCCGGTCTGCGGCAGCCCGAACAGCGACTGGAATTCCTTGATCGCCGCCTTGGTGCGCGCGCCGACGACACCATCCAGCTGCATGTCGTCATTGCCGAACGCCTTGAGCCCGGCCTGGATCTTGACGATGCGGGCATCGGGCGCTTGCGTCTCGGCATCCGCCTGCCCGGAATTTGTCTGTCCTGAACCTGTCTGCAAAGACACCGGAACGGCGGCCGGCATATCCGGGCGCGGCTGCGGCCTGGGTACGACGGAAGCGGTTTTCGGCGTCGCGCCCAGTTGATCGAGCAGAAGCGCGTCGATCTCGCCGGACGCGTTGAGCCCGACCTTCTGCTGATAGTCCTGGATGGCCTTGCGGGTGTTGGGTCCGGAAATGCCGTCGACCGTTCCCGAATAGAAATCAAGATCCTTCAATATGCCTTGCACCTGCTCGACAACCGGATCGCCCTTGATCGGTGCCGGCGCGCCGGATGGCCGCACGATGTTGAACGTCGTTTCCGGCTCGTCGGGCGCCGCGTGCGGAAAGCCCGCAATGCTGCGGGTCGCGAAGAATGCGCCGGCATGCGGGAAAGGCTGGTACCACAAGGCATTCGCAGAGACGTAGAACAGCGTCACCAGGAATGCCGTCGAGCCGCCCACCAGGACAGGGTTGCGCGAGATCATTCCGCCGACGGCGACAGCGCCGTCCTGAAAGGCGTTGCTGCGACGCTTGACCGCCTTAGCCTGTTTTGCGGAGCGAGCCATTTCTGTCCCCTTTCGCCATCGCTACAGGCATGGTCAGCACGCCGGCCTTCTCCGCCTGATGTCCCTTCGGTCCGTTCACCGGCAAGCTGATGGTCACCGTGGTGCCCTCGCCCGGCATGCTTTCGATGGACATCGTGCCTTCGTGCAGCGCCACCAGGCCCTTGACCAGTGAAAGGCCAAGACCAGTCCCCTCGAAACGGCGGGTATAGTCGTTCTGGATCTGCATGAAGGGCTTGCCGAGATTGGCGAAATCCTCCTCGGCGATGCCGATGCCGGTGTCCCTGACCCAGAAATGCAGGCGCGAACCGATCCGCTTGGCACCGACGACGACGTCGCCGCCGTCGGGGGTGAACTTGATCGCATTGGAGACCAGGTTGATCAGCATCTGCTGTACGGCGCGCTGGTCGGCATTGATGTCGCCGGCGTCCGGCGCGATCTGCGCCCGCAGATCGATGTTCTTGGCCTGCGCCTGCAGCTGCATCATCGACTGGCACATGTCGACCGCTTCCGCGAACCGGAACGGCTCCGGCTCGGTCGCATAAACGCCAGATTCAATCCTGGACACGTCGAGTATCGAGGTTACGACGGCGAGCAGATGCTGGCCCGAATCCCTCACCAGGCCGACATATTCCTTCTGGCGCGGATCCTTGAAGCCGCCGAACATCTCATGCAGCAGCATATCCGAGAAGCCGATGATGGCATTCAACGGCGTGCGCAGTTCGTGGCTGACCACCGCCAGGAAGCGCCCCTTCGCCACTTCGGCGGATGCGGCCGCCTCATTGGCCGCCGCGAGATCCTCGCGCAACCGGGCGATCTCGTCATTCTCGCGCAGGACGAGCGTAAAGACGTCACTCTGTTCCTCACCGCGCACCAGATCAAGCGAGAACGGGCGGTAATTGTCGGCCGTCAGGCTATTGCCGTTCTGAGGCAGGCGGATGCGCAATTCGAGCCGGCGCGACAGCGCACCGTCGCGCATGTCGGCCATTGCGCTGAGATAGGAAACGCGATCCGACAGATGGACGCGATCGAAGAGGCCGTTTCCAGACAGCAGTTCGGGCGGCAGTTTCAAAAGCGTGCGCGCTTTCGGCGACGCGTCCAGGACCTCGCCATGGCGGGCGACCCGCAAGACCACCGCATCGATGATTTCTTCGAGCCGGTCGGCAGTGTCGACCACAGCCGCGTCGGCCGTGTTTTGAAACGCCGATGCACGCGGCATCAGCGTAAGCGCCCACGCCAACGGCACCAGCCAGTGCCACGCCGCGATCTGCGCTCCTGCGAACGGAAATACGGTTCCAGCCAAAGGCTGAGCCAGGATGGCGACAGCGGCCGACACGGCTCCCCACAGTGCTGCACGTCGCGAGCCGCCGATCCACCAGGCTTCGAAAGGCAGCGCCAGGACAAGCATGGCGACAGGCGAACTCAGCCCGCCCGCGGCGGCAATGAGACTGCCGAGAGAAATGCCGGCCAGCATCAGGGCGAGCCCACTCGCCATCGCCATCTTGCCGGTCGCCGCCACCAGTAAGGCGACGAACCAGCACAGGCCAAAGGCGGCGAAGATGGCGGCCATGGTGACGGCAACGCCCATGCCTGAAGTGACCAGGGTGACCGCGGCGCCGGCGGCAAAGAAAGGAGCGGCGAGCATGACGCCGATGAAACGGCGCTGGCGCTCGCGGTCGCTCCGCCCAAGGATGGACGGATGGACCATACGTTCGCAACCGGCAGAAATCGCGCCAGGCAATTCAACGTATCTGGCCTTGATTGAACTCAACTCAACGCACTCGCACTTGTCGTGGACAGCTCTGCTTTGCAGATGGTTCTGGTTGGCTTTGAAACTCGCATCCAGCGTTTAAGGAATGGATAAGGCAGGGCCGACCAAGGCCCTGGCCTGCGGCAAATATCGGGATGCCGGCCGCCGAAAGCACGGGCAAATGCAGCCATAGTAAACGGAGAGTTATCCGGCGACGGCACCTATCGGACAGGCGCACACGGCACCCGGACTTCCACATTCCAAGAAAAATACAGGAAAATCATGGGGATGTATGGTTATTTGTTGTTAAGGAAAATCACTGGCAATTGAGACAAATGGATCGCAGAACGCTTCGTTTCGAATTTGCCTAAAATTTGAGGAAAATTCTCTCTTTGCCCGCAAGCCGTCCTTTGCGCCTGTGTGCCAAGATCCTGCCTACAAAAGAGGTCATGCCATATGGATGCATGATCCGGTCACGACGAGAGGGCAAGGGCATGGTCTTCCTCATAAGAATGGCTTTCTGGTTTTCGCTGGTGCTGCTGGCGCTGCCGCTGACTGTCGGCCCCGATGAAGCGGGCCGCGAAAGCGTCGGGCCGATCCAGGCCTTGTTTGCGGCACGCGAAGCGGTTGGCGATATCGCCGGCATTTGCGAACGCAAGCCCGATGTCTGCGAGACCGGCAAGTCGGCAATGCACACCATCACCGCCCGCGCCAAGGAGACCGCCAAGATCGCGGCAGCGATGATGGACGACAAGTCCGCCGCCGGCCCCGACACGTCGACGATGACCGGCAGCCTGCCCGTAGAAATCGTCTTGCCCGAGACCGTCAACCTGCCGCCTCAGAATTAAGCCGCTTCGACGGCGCACCGCGGGCTGTCTGCCCTCTCGACGCCCGCGGTGTCCTTGTTTTTCCGTGACGCGGAGCCGCCGCGTGACTATATCCGGCATTATGACCACCACGATCCAGACGATCCGCGACGATTTTTCGTTCCTCGAGGAATGGGAAGACCGCTATCGCTACGTCATCGAACTCGGCGAGGCGCTGCCGCCATTTCCCGACGAGCAGCGCAGCGCCGCCAACAAGGTGCCGGGATGCGTCAGTCAGGTCTGGTTGACCACCGAACGCGGGGCTGGAGCCGACCCAGTCATCACCTTCACGGGCGATTCGGACGCTCACATCGTGCGTGGACTGGTTGCGATCATACTTGCGCTGTTTTCCGGCAGGACCGCCAGCGAAATCCAGCAGACCGATGCGGAAGCGACATTGAAAGAACTCGGCCTCGACGAACATCTGTCGCCGCAGCGCGCCAACGGCCTTCGCTCGATGGTCAAGCGCATCAAGCGCGACGCCGAGGCAGCGCTCAAGCAGACCGCCTGACACCTTCATACCGGATCCGCGCCTCGCGGCGCAAAAATCAAACGGCGCCCGAAGGCGCCGTTGATGTCGATCCGATCTGGCTTATTTTGACGCAATTCCCAAGGGAGAGCTCTATGCGCTTTCCCGGGAAAACCGTTTCACTTTTCCTTGAATTGCTCTGGCAGCGATTACCGCGCTTTGCGCTTGCGGCCGAGGCCCATCTTCTTGGCAAGCTGTGACCGGGCAGCCGCATAGTTGGGTGCAACCATCGGATAGGTCGGGTCAAGGTTCCACTTTTCGCGATACTGGTCCGGTGTCAGGTCATAGTGGGTCATCAAATGGCGCTTCAGCGACTTGAACTTCTTGCCGTCTTCAAGGCAGACGATGTAGTCGTCATGAACCGACCGCTTCGGGTTGACCGCCGGCTTCTGCTTGTCGGCAGGCGGCTGTTCGGCGGTTCCGCCCACACGCCCGAGCGCAGCATGGACATCGGATATCAGGTTCGGCAATTCGCCGACCGGCACGGGATTGTTACTGACATAGGCGGCCACCACATCGGCGGTCAATTCGATCAGCGCATCGCTGTTTCTGGAAGGTGTTTCGACAATATCCATGGTCTTCGGGCCCCAACAAGAGTTACATCGATCTGCGCCCTTTTTTACAAGCAGGGCATCGCACGAATTTTGTGCAGGTAGAGTTTCTACGATTCGTGTCGCGGGCACATCAATGAGCGCCCAGACCAAGTAAGTCAATTCGGCCCTTACGCTATATTGAACGATATTGATCAATTATTCCGCGATCAGCTTCAATCTTTCGTGCATTGTGTAATTTATCGATATTTCGCGCGCTCGTCGGCAACGGCTGACGCAACGTCAGCTCACCGTTACATTCGCGGCATCTCACGAAATGGGTTTTAATGTTTGATTTTGCTTGGCTATCGTCGGGCAATATTGGTTGTTCATATTTGTCCACAAAACCAAAGGTTGCCGTGGTCATACGCAAGCAATCAGGCGACATGCCTGTCATCCGGCGGATCGGCTGATTGCTGCCGGATCAATCAATGCGGCGTGATGTATTTGCCATACGCCCAGCCGGTGACGAATTTGCCGTTCTGGGCCGGATCATGCCAGACTTCGCACCAGCGAAAACGAATCTTTTGTTCCTGCTTCCATGCCGGCTGGTTGGCGATGTCGAGCAGGTTTATTCCGCCGGTGCATCGCCCGGTCATCTGCAGAACGGTCCCGTTCGGATATGCCGCCTGCTTCTGGGATGCGCCCGAAGGGTATTTGCGCACATTGAGCGTGTCGCCGAACGGCACATTGGCCACTTGCCAAGCCGCGAATACGGTCGCATGAGACTGGCCGGCAAAGGCCAGAGTTAGTGAAGCAACGGCGAAAGCCGCAGCAGTCCGAGACCAAATAGTCATCATCTCTCCTCCCGGCTCATCTCCTGGAGCCGACACAATCCATACGCTCCGGCTCTTGAACCTGCCCTGATCGGCGTGTTCATTCGCCGTTCAAGATATTCTCCATTCGAGATGGTCCATTCAAGATACTGGCCCATTGAAGATACTGGCCCATTGAAGATACTGGCAAAGCGAGACGCAATGACCAAGACATCCATATTTCCGATCGTCAGCCCGCCAACGCCCGAGAAGCGGCCGGTTTCCGACACGCATCACGGCATCACGCGAACCGACGACTATGCCTGGCTGCGGGCCGGCAACTGGCAGGAGATGTTCCGCGACCCCTCATTGCTCGATGCGGGAATCCGCGCAGAACTCGAGGCGGAGAATGCCTACCAGTCGAAGCTGATGGCCGACACGGTCGAACTGCAAAAGCAGCTTTTCAAGGAGATGAAGGGCCGTATCAAGGAAGACGATTCTTCCGTGCCGATGAAGGATGGGCCCTATGCCTATGGCTCGTCCTTCAAACTTGGTGGCGAGCAGCCGCGCTATTTCCGCATGCCGCGAGACGGCGGTGCCGAGCATATCCTGCTCGATGGTGACGCGGAGGCCGCGGGCAAGGCCTATTTCCGTCTTGGCGGCGTCGACCATTCGGCCGACCACGCAAGGCTGCTGTGGGCATTCGACGACAAGGGCTCCGAATTCTACACGCTTCACGTGCGTGACCTTGCCGACGGCAGGGAACTTGCGGACCAGATCCCCGACACCGGCGGTTCAGGTGTCTGGAACGCCGCCAATGACGGCTTCTTCTATACACGTCTCGACCCCAACCACCGCCCGTCGAAGGTGCTGTTCCATGCGCTTGGCGACAGCCCGCAAAGCGACCGGCTGATCTATGAGGAAACCGATCCCGGCTTCTTCATGAATGTCGACGGCACCCGCAACAACGAGTGGATCATGATCGGCATCAACGACCACGAGACCTCGGAATACCGCCTGATGCGCGCCGACGATCCGTTTGCCGAACCGAAACTGGTGTCGCCGCGCGAGATTGGCCTGCAGTACGAGCTGGAAGAAGGCGGCGATATCTTCTTCATCCTGACCAATGCCGACGGCGCCAAGGACTTCAAGATCATGACGGCACCAGCGGGCGATCCCGTGCGCGCCAACTGGCAGGAACTGGTGCCGCACGAACCCGGCCGGCTGATCCTGTCGGTGATCGGCTTCAGAGACCACATGGTTCGGCTCGAACGCAAGGAAGGCCTGCCGCGCATCGTCGTGCACGACCGCACCAGCGGCGAGGAGCATCTTTTGTCCCTCGACGAGGAGGCTTTCTCGCTCGGCCTGTCGGGTTCCTATGAGTACGACACCGAGATCATGCGCTTTTCCTATTCGTCGATGACGACACCTGCGCAGGTGTTCGACTATAATATGCGTACCCGCGAGCGGGTGCTGCTGAAGACCCAGGAAGTGCCATCCGGCCATGATGCGGACCACTATGTCACGCGGCGCCTGATGGCGCCGGCCAGCGATGGCGAACTGGTGCCGATCTCGCTTTTGCACCATCGCGACACGCCGCTGGACGGATCCGCACCTTGCCTGCTTTACGGCTACGGCTCCTATGGCATCACCGTGCCGGCCGCCTTCAACACCAACTGGTTCTCGCTGGTCGACCGGGGCTTTGTCTTCGCCATCGCTCACGTTCGCGGCGGCAAGGACAAGGGCTATGGCTGGTACGATGACGGCAAGCGGGAGAACAAGATGAACACGTTCACCGATTTCATCGCCGTCGCGCGCCATCTGGTGACGGAGCGTTACACGGCGCATGACCGTATCGTCGCCCAGGGCGGTTCGGCCGGCGGCATGCTGATGGGTGCCGTCGCCAACATGGCGCCGGATTGTTTTGGCGGCATCGTCGCCGAGGTACCCTTCGTCGATGTCCTCACCACCATGCTCGATGCGACCCTGCCGCTGACGCCGCCGGAATGGCCCGAATGGGGCAACCCGATCGCGTCCGCCGACGACTACCGGACCATTGCCGCCTACTCGCCCTATGACAATGTCGTTGATCACGACTATCCGCCGATCCTGGCGCTGGCCGGTCTCACCGATCCGCGCGTCACCTATTGGGAACCGGCCAAATGGGTGGCCCGGCTGCGCGACCGCAAGAGCGGGGACAATCCGGTCCTGTTCAAGATCAACATGGATTCCGGCCATGCCGGTGCCTCCGGCCGGTTTTCGCGGCTGGAGGAGATCGCCTACACCTATTCCTTCGCGCTGAAGGTGATGGGTAAGGCGCAGCCTACGGGAGAAATCGACCGATGATCGATCTCGCTACACTGATTGCTTATGTCGCGGTTGTGC
>NZ_RZQI01000179.1:0-8454 GCF_003998335.1 Mesorhizobium sp. M7A.F.Ca.CA.002.05.1.1
GGTCGAGGCGGCGGTGGAAACACAACCGCAAAAACGCCTCGCCGCCGGGGCCGAAAGCCGTGCCTGGCGCCAGGCCGACATTGGCCTTGTCGACAATGTCGAAGGCAGCGGTGCGTGAATCGGTGATGCCGTCGACAGTGAAAAACAGATAGAACGCACCCTGCGGCACCGTAAACCGGGCGCGGCCGGTGGCGCCGAGGATGCCGCAGACAAGGTCGCGCGCCTTGCGCGCCCGCTCCACCTGTTCGGCAACGAAGGCATCGCCCTCATCAAGGGCGGCGGCCGCGCCGCGCTGCATGAACTGGGCGACGCCGGAATTCGAATATTGGATCAGGTTCTCGAACACCTGCTGCAAGCTCGGATGTGTCTTGATCCAGCCGACGCGCCAGCCGGTCATAGCCCAGTTCTTGGAGAAGGAGTTGACATAGAGGATGCGGTCTTCCGCCGACGCGATGTCGAGGAAGGACGGCGCGCGGCCGTGGCCATAGTGGAACAGAGAATAGATCTCGTCCGCGATGATCCAAAGGTTTTTGGCGCGCGCCAGATCGAGGATGGCCTGCAAGGTCTCATCATCGGCGGTCCAGCCGGTCGGATTCGACGGCGTGTTGATGAACAGCGCCTTTGTGCGCGGCGTGATCGAAGCCGCGAGCTTCTCGACGTCGCAGGACCAGCCATTGCCGGAATGATCGAGCGTCACCGCGACCGGAACGGCTCCCGCTATCGCTGCCGCGGCATCGAAATTCGGCCAGGCCGGCGACAGATAGACAACCTCGTCGTCGGCACCGGCGAGCGCGTCGAGCGCCAGCTGGATGGCATGCATGCCGGAGCCGGTGACGATGAATTCTTCCTCCGGGAAGGTCTTGCCGAAATGCCTGGCATAGTAACGGGAGAGTGCCTGCCTAAGTTCGGGGATGCCCCTTTGCCAGGTGTAGAATGTCTCGCCGCCGGCCAGCGCCTTCGACGCGGCATCGGTGATAAAGGCCGGCGTCGGCCGGTCGCCCTCGCCGGCCCAGAGCGGAATCATGCCTTCGCGCAGGCGGCCGTAATTGACGACGGCGACAATGCCGCTTTCGGGTGCCGCACGGGCCTCGGTGCGCAAGCTGTCGATCAGGGTCATTGGCGGGTCCGTTTTGGTCTGCGGTTTTCGTCAGCGGTCCTTACCAGATGCGAAAACAGAAAACCCCGGCCGCGAACGACCGGGGTTTTGGTCCAGCAAATGCCGCCCGTGGTCAGCGCCGGGCGAGCAGATCGCGAATTTCGGTGAGCAGCGCGACGTCGGCAGGCGGCGGAGCGGCCGGTGCAGCGGGCTTCTCGCGCTCAAGCCGCTTGCGCATGTTGTTCACCGCCTTGACCATCAGGAAGATGATGAAAGCGAGGATGAGGAAGTTCAGAGCCACGGTGATGAAGCTGCCATAGGCAAAGACCGCGCCCTGCTTCTTGGCATCGGCCAGCGAGGTCGCGTTGACGGCTGAGGACAATCCGAAGAAATAGTTGTTGAAGTCCAATCCGCCGAAAATCGCACCGACGATCGGCATGATGATGTCGTTGACAAGGGAATCGACGATCTTGCCGAAGGCCGCGCCGATGATGACGCCGACCGCAAGGTCCATCACATTACCCTTGGAAATAAATTCCTGGAATTCTTTCAGCATTCGACCCTCCTTGTCGTGACTGGCCGAGTTGCCGTTTCCGTCCTTGCGACATCGACCTGAGACAACATAACAAAAACCTCCTGACGCAACATCGGCAAAAAGGAGAAAGCAACCGGTTTCTCCTTACCGGGAGCCGGCTAGGTTGCTCGCCGAGACCGACCCCGGTTCAGTTGTTCGAGACCCACGGTTCGGCAGGAGCAGCGTTGAATTTCTGGCAATCATAGGCGTTTTCGCCTACAATATTCTCATGAACATGCTCGAAACCATCAGCATTGACGTTTACCCGTGGGCGGCTCCGACAAAGGAGCAGCGCGCTTGGTTCGACGCACTTTCGCCCGATGAGAAGCGGAAAGCGATTCAGGCGGCCATCGACGAAGGTTTTGAGAGCCCCGTCAGCGACAAGTCTATCGACGACATTATTCGGGAAGCGCGTGCCGAATTCCCGCATGCGTCATAGGATAACGCATCGCGCCGAACGCGATCTGAAAGACATTTACCGACACACCTTCGAAAACTTCGGCCACACTCAGGCCGAAAAGTATCTGCGTGAACTCGACGCGGTGTTTGAGTTGCTCGGCGATTACCCGAATATGGGCAGGCTCTATGAAGGCAGGACCCATCAGTTCGTCCATGGCAAGCACATCATCCTCTATCGTATGGGTTCGGAGGAGATCATTGTCGGCAGCATCTTCCACGGCGCCCAGCGGCGATCTTCACCATAACGACATCGACACCGACGCGCCGGTCTGAGAACCGTCCTACACAGCTCTGCAATGGACTCGGACGCCAAGCTGTGATTGCGTCCGGGCAAGCCGGATAGAAAGACGGCAGAGGAGGAAAGTCCAAGCGTGCAGGGCTTGTTCATCGTCATCATCGCGGTCGCCTATGTGACGCTGCTGTTTGCCATCGCCAGCCTCGGCGACCGCCGCTCGGCCATCTCCGAGCCGAGCCGGGGGCGGCCTTTCATCTACGCACTCAGCCTCGCTATCTACTGCACATCCTGGACTTTCTTCGGCTCGGTCGGTCTCTCTTCCGAACGCGGCCTCGAATTCCTCGGCATCTATACGGGCCCGGTGCTCGTCTTCGTGTTCGGCTTCCCGCTGCTCAACCGCATCGTGCGGCTGGCCAAGACCGAGAAGATCACCTCGATCGCGGATTTCCTCGGCGCGCGCTACGGCAAGAGTTTCACCGTCGCGGCGATCGCCACACTGATCGCCACCATCGGCGCGGTGCCCTATATCGCGCTGCAGTTGAAGGCGATCTCCGGTTCGGTCAGCCTGATGGTCGAGCACTATACGGGATCGCCGCCTTCGTTCGATCCCTTCGTCAGCGACATCTCGTTGGTCGTCGCCATGCTCCTGGCGCTGTTTGCGGTGCTGTTTGGAACCCGTCACGCCGACGCCACCGAACACCAGGACGGGCTGGTGCTGGCGGTGGCGGTCGAAACCGTGGTCAAGCTCGCCGCCTTCCTGGCGATCGGCCTGATGGTCACCTTCCTGATCTTCGGCGGCCCGGGCGACATGTTCGACAAGCTCGCCCAGAACGGGCAGGTCCGGCAGGCGATGAGCTACAACACCTCGCTCGCCACCTGGCTGGTGCTGACTTGCCTTAGCGGCTTTGCCATCATCATGCTGCCGCGGCAGTTCTACGTCACCATCGTCGAGAACCGCGGCGAGGCCGAACTGCGCACCGCGACATGGGTGTTTCCGCTCTACCTCGTGGCGATCAATCTGTTCGTGCTGCCGATCGCTTTTGCCGGCCTGTCGCTGGTCGGCACCGGGACCAGCAGCGATCTCTACGTGCTGTCGCTGCCCTTGTTCACTGGCCATGACTTGCTGGCGATGGCGGCTTTCATCGGCGGCCTGTCGGCGGCGACGGCGATGGTGATCGTCGAGAGCGTGGCGCTGTCGATCATGATCTCCAACGACCTCGTCATTCCGCTGTTCGTGCGCCGCCTGCTCAAGACCTCGACCTCCGAGACCGAGGACTGGTCGACGCTCATTCTCAATGTTCGGCGCGGGGCGATCTTCATCCTTTTGTTCATCGCCTTCCTCTATTATCGCGAGAGCACTGACAGCGCGCGGCTGTCGTCGATCGGCCTGATGTCGTTCGCGGCCATCGCCCAGTTCGCGCCGGCGCTGATCGGCGGGCTGATCTGGCGCGGCGCCACTGGCCGGGGTGCGGCACTTGGCATGGTCGCCGGCATCCTCGTCTGGGGCTACACGCTGCTGTTTCCATCGCTTGCCGCCCCTGATACCGGCATCATCGTGCACGGGCTGTTCGGCTTCGAGGCGCTGCGGCCGCAGGCATTGTTCGGCACCGTCGCCGAACCGCTGAACCACGGCGTGCTGTGGAGCCTGTCGCTCAACGCGGTGTTCTTCGTGCTCGGTTCGCTGTCGCGCGCATCGGTGCCGCTGGAACGCATCCAGGCGTCGATCTTCGTGCCGCGCGATGCCGGCCCGATGCCAAGCCTGCGCCGCTTCCGCACCGCCATCACCGTCAACGACCTCAAGGACACGATCGGGCGCTATCTCGGCGTCGAGCGCACCGAGCGCTCCTTCCAGTCGTTCGAAAAGACCAACGGAACCTCGCTGCACGGCAATGAGCAGGCGAGCATGGACGTCATCCGCTTCTCCGAGCAATTGCTCGCCAGCGCCGTCGGTTCCTCCTCGGCGCGGCTGATCCTGTCGCTGCTGTTTCGGCGCCACGACCGCGAATCCCGAGATGCCTTCCGCTTGCTCGACGACGCCACCGAGGCGCTGCAGCACAACCGCGACCTGTTGCAGATCGCGCTCGACCAGATGGAACAGGGCATCACCGTCTTCGACCGCGATTTCCGCCTGATCTGCTGGAACCGCCAGTACCGGGCGCTGTTCGACCTGCCCGACGAGATGGGCCAGGTCGGCGTCTCGCTCGACCGCATCCTGCGCCATCTCGCCGAACGCGGCGACATCCCCGCCGATCAGCGTGTGGCCATGCTCAACCGCCTGACCAGTTTCGTCAGCCCATGGCAGATGGAACTGAAAACCTCGGGCCGCATCCTGGAACTGCGCTCCAACCCGATGCCGGACGGCGGCATCGTCGCCACCTATGCCGACATTTCCGGGCGCGTCGAACAGGATCTGGCGCTGAAGCGTGCCAATGAATCGCTGGAGCAGCGCGTCAAGACCCGCACCATCGAACTGACCCGGGTCAACGAGGAGCTGGCGCAGGCGCAGATGCTGGCCGAGGAGGCCAATCTCGGCAAGACGCGCTTCCTCGCCGCCGCCGGCCACGACATCCTGCAGCCGCTCAACGCCGCCCGGCTCTATTGCTCCTCGCTGATCGAGAAGGCCGGCAAAGGGCCTGCCGGCAAGGCCGCCGTGAACATCGAATCCTCGCTGGAATCGGTCGAGACCATCCTCGGCGCCGTGCTCGACATCTCCCGCCTCGACGCCGGCGCGATGAAGCCGGACGATACCGCCTTCAACCTCGACGGATTGCTGCGCCAGATCGGCAACGACTTCCGGCCGCTCGCCGCCGAGAAGAAGCTCGCGCTGACCATCATGCCGTCATCGCTGACAGTGACGACGGACCGCAATCTGCTGCGCCGCCTGATCCAGAATCTCGTCTCCAACGCCATCAAATACACGCGCCACGGCCGCGTGCTGGTTGGCGTCAGACGGCGCGGCGATTTGGCCGAGATCCAGGTGATCGACACCGGCATCGGCATCGCCGGCGACAAGCTGAACACCGTCTTTCGCGAATTCACCCGGCTCGACGAGCGCGCGCGCGAGGCCGAGGGCCTCGGTCTCGGCCTCTCCATCGTTGACCGCATCGCCCGGGTGCTGCGGCTGGAGATCCGGATCTTTTCCAACCCTGGCAAGGGCACGCGCTTCTCCGTCATCCTGCCCGTCGCGGCCGTGCAGGAACCGCGGCGCGAGATCGACGCCAGGGTTCCTGCCCGCGCGACGGCTTCGCTGGCCGGACTGCATGTGCTGTGCATCGACAACGACGCCCGCATCCTAGAGGGCATGCGGCTCCTGCTCGAAGGCTGGGGTTGCAACGTCGACACCGTGTCCGGTTCAAAGGATCTGGAAAGCGTGGTGACACACCGCCCGGACATCGTCCTTGCCGACTACCATCTCGACGGCGAAACGGGTCTCGATATCATCGTCAGGCTGCGCGCGCTCCATGGCGACACCCTGCCGGCCGTGCTGGTCACCGCAGACCGCTCCAATGAGGTGCGCACGGCCGCCGGCGGGCTCGAGATTGCGGTGATCAACAAACCGCTCAAACCAGCGGTGCTGCGCTCGATGATGGCCAGGGTCAGGCCGCTGGCACCGGCGGCCGAATAGCAGCAAAGGCGCCCGGTCTCAGCCCTGGTGTCCGAGGGTGGAGTCCTAGAGCATTTCACCGTTTCACGGAAAACGGCGATCTGCTCTAACTCTTTGTTTTAACGCAATTCTAAACGGAAAACCGCTTCACACTTTCCCTAGAATTGCTCTAGGCCAGGCCGTCGACCATCTGGGAACTGCGGAACCGGGGCCGTCCGGCATTGCCCGCCACAGGCGGACGATGCTCGCGAAAGGCCATTGCAAGCGTCCTCAGCGCCTCGCGGGACTTGGCGTCCGTCAGCGTCGAAAGCAGCACGATCTCGGAAGGCGGCAGCGCCGGCAGCCCGAATTTCCGGCTGACCTCGATGGTGCCGGATGGGGCAAGCCGGCAGGAAAATACCGAGGCTGCGAGGCCGGCCGAGACGGCTTCGGCAACGGCGAAAGAGCCGCAGCCGAGGAACACCTCCGTCCACGATATTCCGACAGCGTCGAGCGCGCGGGTGGTGATGTTACGAATACCGCAGGATGGCGAGGATGCCGCCAGGCGCAGCGGCTCGTCGGCCCGGTGGACGAAGTCGGGCGCGGCGTACCAGCCGAAATGTTCGGGCGCCAGCACTTCACCATCGCGCCGGTCGTCCTCCCGGCGGATGATCGCCGCGTCGATCTCACCGCGATCGAAAGCATCCAGCAGGTCGCGCGAATCATCGAGCCGCACTTCGATGGTGAGCGCCGGGTCATGCGCATTGAGCCGCGCCAGCAATGTCGGGACTTCCGCGCCTCCGACATGGGTGGCGATGCCCAGTGTGAAGCGGCGGCGCACCGAAGACAGGCTGGCAATGGCGCGATCGTGTGCCGCGAGGAAGTCGCGTGCGGGCTGGAGAAACACCGCGCCCTGCGCCGACAAGCGCACCAGCCGAGGCGTGCGCTCGATCAATTTCTGGCCGACGCGCTCTTCCAGCCGCTTCAGCTTCACGCTGATCGCCCCTTGTGTGCTGCCAAGAGCCTCGGCCGCACGCGTAAAGCTCTGAAGATCGGCGATGGCGACGAATGTTTTCACAGCGTCTACGTCCAGCGTCATGTCAGCTATCCGCACTTGTTGTCTCTGAAATAGCCAACCATGCAATTCTAATATGATCAAGCCTCGCCTACCCTGGGCCATACGCGCGCCGGGCGAGCTGCGATGGATTCGCCGATTGCCGACAAATACGTTCGAAAGGTTGAATCATGCCCACTGTATTGACCCGCCGAGGCATCGTGGTTCTGTTTGCCGCCTGCCTGGCATGCCTGATGTTCGGCCTGGAGATTTCAAGCGTTCCCACGATTCTGCCGACACTGGAGCAGGTTCTGCACGCCGACTTCAAGCAACTGCAATGGGTGATGAACGCCTATACGATCGCGGTCACGACGGTGCTGATGGCGGTCGGCACGATCGCCGATCGTTACGGGCACAAGCGTGTCTTTCTGGTCGCCATCGCCGCCTTCGGCCTGACATCACTGATCTGCGGCGTCGCCGAAAGCGTCTCCACGCTCATCGTCGCCCGGTTTCTGCAGGGCCTGAGCGGCGGTGCGATGCTGATCTGCCAGCTTGCCGTGCTGTCGCATGAATTCCGGGAAGGGCGCGAACGCGCCGTCGCATGGGGCTGGTGGGGCGTCATCTTCGGCACCGGCCTCGGCTTCGGCCCCATCATCGGCGGCGGCATCGTCGCGGTCTCGAGCTGGCAATGGGTGTTTCTTGTCCACGTGCCGGTTGCGGCGCTGGCGTTCGCCCTCGCTCTGATGGGCGTCCACGAATCGAAGGATCCACAGGCGGGCAAGCTCGACGTAGCAGGCATCCTGACGCTGTCGCCGTCGGTTTTCTGCCTCGTTTTCTACATCATCCAGGGGCCGGATCTGGGTTTCTCCAGCCCTGCCGCGCTGGCGATCCTCGGTATCTCGATAGTGAGCTTCATCGCCTTCCTCATTGCCGAGAAGGTCAGCCAGCGGCCGATGTTCGATTTCTCGGTCTTCCGAATCCGGCCCTTTTCGGGCGCCATCGTCGGCTCTGCCGCGATGAACCTCAGCTATTGGCCTTTCATGATCTACCTGCCGATCTGGTTCCACGCCGGGCTCGGCTATGACACCGTCTCCACCGGCCTTGCCCTGCTTGCCTACACGCTGCCGACGCTTGTGCTGCCGCCGTTGGCAGAGCGCTTTTCGCTGCGTTATCGGCCCGGCATCATCATTCCGGCGGGCCTCGTCATCATCGGCGTCGGGTTCATCCTGATGAAATTCGGCAGCGCCGCCGCGCAACCGGACTGGCTGACGATGCTGCCCGGCTGCCTGATCGCGGGGATGGGTCTGGGAATAACCAACACACCTGTCACCAACACGACGACGGGTTCCGTTTCGAGCGATCGCGCCGGCATGGCCTCCGGCATCGACATGACCGCGCGCATGGTTTCATTGGCGCTGAACATCGCGGTGATGGGCTTCATCCTGGCCAGCGG
>NZ_RZQI01000180.1:0-8342 GCF_003998335.1 Mesorhizobium sp. M7A.F.Ca.CA.002.05.1.1
GTCCCGGCACGGGCGATCGCCGCCAGCAGGCGACAGCAGCCGATCTGAACGTGACGCTCGATATCACCATCGAGGAAGCGGCGACCGCCGAAAAGGTGACGGCGATGTTCCCCGACGGCCGCAAGGTGGCGGTCAAGCTGCCGGCCTATGTCGAGGATGGTCAGACCATCCGCCTCAAGGGCCAAGGCGAGCAGGGGCCAGGCCAGCCAGGCGACGCGCTGGTCAAGATCCATCTGCGCCGACATCCACGCTACCGCATCGAGGGCCGCGACCTGCACGCCGATCTACCGGTGGTACTGGCGGATGCGGGGCTCGGCGCCAAGGTGCCGGTCGAGACGCCGACCGGCAGGCTCGCGGTCAACATTCCGGCCTGGTCGAGCTCCGACAAGGTCCTGCGGCTGAAGGGCAGAGGCCTGCCGGAAAAGGCCGGCGGCCACGGCGATCTCTACGCTCATGTGCGTATCATGCTGCCGGAAGGCGGCGACAGCGCGCTCGAAGCGCTGTTGCGCGGCCAAAAAGGCTGATCGGCGGCTTTTGTCCCCCGAACTGTCCGGTTTGGACGCTTGAAGGGGCTCTGTGCCTGTGCGATAGGGCAACCCACAAAGCTGAAATCTTGCGGAGAGCGCTCACATGGCGGGTGGACAGGGCCTAATGGCCGGCAAGCGCGGCCTCATTCTTGGCGTCGCCAACAATAGGTCGATCGCCTATGGCATCGCCAAGTCGTGCGTCGACCATGGCGCCGAGATCGCGCTGACCTATCAGGGCGAGGCGTTCAAGAAGCGCGTCGAGCCGCTGGCGGCGGAACTGGGCGCCTTTGTCGCCGGCCATTGCGACGTCACCGATCCGGCGAGCCTGGACGAGGTTTTCGCCAATGTCGCCAGGCACTGGGGCAAGCTTGATTTCCTCGTCCACGCCATCGCCTTCTCCGACAAGGATGAACTGACCGGCCGCTATGTCGAGACGACGCGCGACAATTTCCTGCGCACCATGGACATTTCGGTCTATTCCTTCACCACCATAGCCAAGCGCGCCGAGGCGCTGATGACCGATGGCGGCTCGTTGCTGACGCTGACCTACTACGGCGCCGAAAAAGTGATGCCGCACTACAACGTCATGGGTGTCGCCAAGGCGGCGCTCGAGGCCAGCGTGCGCTACCTGGCGGTCGACCTCGGCGCCAAGAAGATCCGCGTCAACGCCATCTCGGCCGGCCCGATCAAGACGTTGGCCGCCTCCGGCATCGGCGATTTCCGCTACATCCTGAAGTGGAACGAGTACAATTCGCCGCTGAAGCAGACGGTCACGCAGGAGGAAGTCGGCGATTCCGGCGTCTATTTCCTGTCCGACCTGTCGCGCGGCGTCACCGGTGAAGTGCATCACGTCGATTCGGGCTACCACGTCGTCGGCATGAAGGCGGTCGACGCGCCTGATATTTCGACGGTCAAGGACTAACGCCCGGCCAACCGTCGTCCGTCCCGATCCCGCACCGGAAGACCTGATGTACCCGCTGGTTTATATCGCGCGCCACGGCCAGACCGCGTGGAACGCCGAAATGCGACTTCAGGGGCAGGCCGATACCGATCTCAACGCTCTTGGCCGCGAACAGGCGACCGGCAACGGGCTTCGGCTAGCCGCGTTGGTCCCAAATCCCTGGGAATTCGATTTCCTCGCCAGTCCGATGAAACGGACGCGCGAAACGATGCAGCGTATTCGCGCCGCGATGAAGCTCGATCCGGATGCCTATCGAACCGATCCGCGCCTCGTCGAAGTCAATTTCGGCGATTGGCAGGGATTTACCTTTCCCGAGCTCGAGACAGGATATCCCGGAGCGAGCATGACGCGTGCTCTGGACAAGTGGAACTTTCAGCCGCCCGGCGAAGGTGCGGAGAGCTATCAGATGCTGCTCGAACGGGTGAGGCCATGCTTCGACGCGATCGAACGCCAGACGATATGCGTGACCCATGGCGGCGTCATGCGCACCTTGTTTCGCTTCGTTCTGGGGCTGGCCGAGGACGAGGCCGCGAACCTGGAAATACCGCAGGATCGCCTGCTCAAGCTCGAAGGCAAGAGTCTGGAGTGGCTTTAATGCATGTCGCCCAAAAGTGACCCCGGTTTTGGGAGAACGACATGCATAAAACAAAGACCTAAAGCGGGTCGCCTGAATCCGTTCAGACGCGACACGCTTTAGGCCATTGGCAGGCGGCTCGGCGAAAGCTGAACCGCAAACACAGCATTCAATTGAGGTTGGAAGCTCTAGTTGGCAGAGCTGTCCGGCAGTTCCATGTCGGTGACGATGTTTTCGCCATTGGTCACATCGTAGGCGATGACGATGTCCATGCCCGGCTTCAGCGCGTCGAGATCGGTCTCGGCGTTCAGCTTGTAGGACTTGCCGTCATCCAGCGTCAGCGTCGCCGTATCCTTGTCGATCTTCTTGATCAGGCCTTCGGTCTGGCCGGCGAAAGCGGCGGTGGAAAGCAGCAGCGTGGCGGCAATGGCGCCAATCAGGGTACGCATGATCGTTCCTCTTTATCATTGCGCCGGCATGGCGGCGGGCGTTCAACGGCGGATGGAGCAGAGCAGAAACCAACCGAATGTGTCAAAACTAAATCCGCCAGATCACAGTTTGACCCCTGTGAAAAACGCCAATAGAACGCAATCTTCAGCCGGCTCCGATGCCGGGCAGGGTCATTTCATGTCTCACAACACGTTCGGCCACCTTTTCCGCGTCACCACCTGGGGCGAAAGCCATGGCCCGTCGCTCGGTTGCGTGGTCGACGGCTGTCCGCCCGGCATCCGCTTCACTCGAGCAGACATCCAGGCCGAACTCGACAAGCGCCGGCCGGGGCAATCACGTTTCGTCACGCAGCGTCGCGAACCGGATGAAGTGAAGGTGCTGTCCGGCTTCATCTTCGACGAGGACGGCGAGACGATGATCACCACCGGCACGCCGGTGTCGATGCTGATCGAGAATGTCGACCAACGTTCAAAGGATTATGGCGAGATCGCCCGCCAATACCGGCCGGGCCATGCCGACTACACCTATGAGGTCAAATACGGCGTGCGCGATTATCGCGGCGGCGGCCGCTCCTCGGCCCGCGAGACGGCAGCCAGGGTGGCGGCCGGTGCCTTGGCGCGCAAGGTGGTTCCGGGCGTTGTGGTGCGCGGCGCGCTGGTGTCGATGGGCGAAAAATCCATAGACCGCGCCAACTGGAACTGGAATTTCATCGGCGATGCCGAAAATCCGTTCTTCACCCCCGATCCGGCCTCCGTACCCGTCTTCACCCAGTATCTCGACGGCATCCGCAAGGCGGGCTCCTCGGTCGGGGCGGTGATCGAAATCGTCGCCGACGGCGTTCCGCCAGGCCTCGGCGCGCCGATCTATGCCAAGCTCGATCAGGACATCGCCTCCGGCCTGATGTCGATCAACGCGGTCAAGGGCGTCGAGATCGGCAACGGCTTCGAGGCCGCCCGTATCACCGGCGAGCAGAATGCCGACGAGATGCGCATCGGCAATGACGGCAAGCCGGTGTTCCTGTCCAACAATGCGGGCGGCATCCTCGGTGGCATCTCGACCGGCCAGGCGATCGTCGCTCGTTTCGCCGTCAAGCCGACCTCCTCGATCCTGACGCCGCGAAAGTCGATCGACAAGGACGGCAGGGACGTCGAGATCATGACCAAGGGTCGCCACGACCCATGCGTCGGCATCCGCGCCGTGCCGATCGGCGAAGCAATGGTTGCCTGTGCGATCGCCGACCACTATCTGCGGCATCGGGGACAGACGGGAAGGGAATAGGGGAATAAGGGAATATGTTGCGCTCTTAGCGCGGCCGGCCAAATCTTTTTGCTTTTCCCTACTCCCGTACTGCCCTACTCCCTTATTCCCTGCGAGCAAAGCGAGCACTTATGCCTTACGACCAGAAGAAGATCGTCGAAGCCCTGCGTGCTTTCGAACGCGGCGAGATCGTCGTCGTCATGGATGATGACGGGCGCGAGAACGAAGGCGACCTGATCGTTGCCGCCGTCCACTGCACGCCCGAAAAGATGGCGTTCATCGTGCGCCACACCTCCGGCATCGTCTGCACGCCGATGCCGCGCGAAGAAGCCAAGCGGCTGAACCTTGCGCCGATGGTCGCCGACAACGATTCCGCCCATACCACCGCTTTCACCGTCAGCGTCGATTTCAAGCATGGCACCACGACGGGCATCTCGGCCGAAGATCGCACTTTGACCGTTCGAAATCTTGCCAACGGCAATGTCGGTGGCTCGGATTTCGTCCGCCCCGGCCACATCTTCCCGCTGATCGCGCGCGAAGGCGGCGTGCTGATGCGCTCCGGCCATACCGAAGCAGCGGTCGATCTGTGCAAGCTCGCCGGCCTGCCGCCGGTCGGCGTCATTTCCGAGCTGGTCAATGATGACGGCACCGTCAAGCGCGGCCCGCAGGTGCAGGCTTTCGCCGAGGAGCATGGGCTGAAGCAGGTTTCGGTTGCCGACCTCATCGCCTACCGGCAACGTAAGGAAACTCTGGTCGAACGCGTCGCTTGCTCGGAAATCGACACGCTCGGCGGCAAGGCACAGGTCTTCACCTACACGCTGCCGTGGGACTCCATGCACCACGTCGCCATCGTCTTCGGCGACATTCGTGACGGCGAGGAGGTCCCGGTGCGCCTGCATTCGGAGGATGTGGTGACCGATGTGTTCGGCACCAGCCACCGGCTCGACGCCATTATGAAGGCAATGGGCGAGCGCAGGCGCGGCGTCATCGTCTATCTCAGAGAAGGCTCCGTCGGCGTTGCGCATCAGGAGCGCAAACGACCGGCAAGCGGCGACCGCGAGGATCACGAAGAGGCCCGCCGCCGCGAAAACGAGTGGCGCGAGATCGGGCTCGGCGCGCAGATCCTCAAGGATCTCGGCATCTCCTCGATCAACCTGATCGCCTCGCGCGAACGCCACTATGTCGGCCTCGAAGGTTTTGGCATCCACATCGCCAAGACCGAGATCCTCTGAGCCTCCCGCCGATCCGGTTGCCGGAGAAGACGGATGAATGCGCCCCTGCCTTCCAGCCAGCGCAGCGAGCGGCTTTTGCTGCGCCGCCCGGCAGAGGCTGATCTGGATTTCCTGATCGATCTCTTTTCGCGCGGGGAGCTTGTTGCGCATCGACCCGACCCTGTTCCGGATAGAGCCCAGCAGAGCGCCGCGCGGCTGAGGCGCGACATCGGTCATTGGGACAAGCACGGCTTTGGCCGCTGGGCAGTCGAGGCGGATGGAAAGTTGATCGGCTTCGGCGGCGTCACGGTATCGGCGGATTTCGACGGTCTGAACCTGTCCCATCATCTTCATCCGGCGGCCTGGGGACATGGCTATGCCACGGAATTGGTGATGGAAGCACTGCGCACCGCGTTCGGCCCCTTGCGTGCCGATCGGGTTGTCGGCCTCGTCCGCCCCGCCAATCCGGCCTCGCGACGGGTGCTGGAGAAATGTGGCTTCGCCTTCGAAAAAGAGGTGATGCTGCGCGGGGCGCCAACGATACTTTTGGCATTGGCGCACCCGGGAAAAGCCAATATTTCAGGCCCGGCCGCCTAGAGCGGCGCGCCCGGTCCTAAAGCCCGGACGCGCCGGAACTATTCCGCGGCAATCGCGGCTGCTTCGCATCCGTCCATCTCGCACTCAGTCGTGGCAAGGCTGCGTTGGCCGAGCAGCACCGTGGCCAGTGCGATCGTGCCTGAAGCCACCGACACCCAGAACCCGCTCTTGGCGCCGAACGCATCCACCATCGCGCCGGCCGCGAACGAGCCCAGCGCCATGCCGATGCCGATGCCGGTCATGACCCAGGTGATGCCTTCGGTCAGCATCGCTTCCGGCACATGCCGCTCGATCAGGCCGAACGCGGTGATGAAGGTCGGCGAGATCGCCACACCGCTGATGAACACGGTCAGCGCCAGCAGTGGCACGGTGTCGGCGGTGAGCGGCAACAGCGTGCCGAGCGCGACGAGGGCGACTGCGATGGCCAGCTGGCGTTTCAGCGGCGCCTTCAGGCTGAGCGCGCCGACGATGATGCCGAGCACGAACGATCCCAGCGCATAAACGCCGATGACGAGGCTGGCGGCGCCCGGTTGGCCAAGCTCCTTGGTGATCGCCACGGTGGTCACTTCCGTCGTCGCGAAGGTTGCGCCGATGAAGATCAGGGCGAGGGTGATGATCTGAACCGGCCGCAGGCGGATCGCCGAGCCGCTTGAGTTATGGTCGACCGGCCGCACCCGGGGCTCGGTCGAGCGTTGCAGGATGAAGGCCGCTGATCCGAATGCGAGAAATAATGTGCTCACCAGAACGCCGGCTTCCGGGAACAGGGCGGCACTCAGGCCGACCGATAGCGATGCCCCGGCGATATAGACCAGTTCATCGGCCACGGACTCGAAGGCGAATGCGGTGTTCATCTGCGGCCGCCCCCGGAAAATCTCCGTCCAGCGCGCGCGCACCATCGCCGGTATGCTTGGCATGGCGGCGGCCAGCAGTGCCGATACGAACAGAGTCCAAACCGGCCAGTCCTGGTTGGCCGCCGCTATCAGGACCGCGAAAGCCAGCACCGCGATGATGGTGGTGGGCACCACGATTCGTGTCTGGCCCAGGCGGTCCACCAGTCTCGATATCTGCGGCGCGACGAAGGCGTTGGCCAGCGCGTATGTCGCCGAGACGGCTCCGGCCAGCCAGTATTCGCCACGCGTCTGCGACAGCATCGCCACGATGCCGATGGGCGCCATGGCGATCGGCAGGCGCGCCATGAAGCCGGCGGCCGCAAAGCCCTTGGCTCCCGGGGCACGAAAGATTTCCGCGTAGGGATTTTGCATCGGTTGGTTCCTCGACAAAGGACGATTGGACAATTACATACGGAGCGTATGATCATTAAATAGACCATACGTCGCGTATGTCAATTGGCATACGTTGCGTATGTGAATAGGGCCAGAAGCCATGCACAGACCCCGCAAGGAGATGATCGCCGAGACGCGCGCCAAGCTGATCGCGGCGGCCCGTCATGCCTTCGGCACAACAGGCTATGCGGAAGCCTCGATGGATGATTTCACCGCTTCGGCCGGGCTGACGCGCGGCGCGCTCTATCATCATTTCGGCGACAAAAAGGGGCTGCTGCAGGCGGTCATAGCCCAGATTGACGGCGAGATGGCGGCGCGCATCAATGAGGTCGCGTCGAGAGCGCCGACCCGTTGGCAGCATTTCGTCGACGAGTGCTCGACCTATATCGAGATGGCGCTGGAGCCGGAAATCCAGCGCATCATGTTCCGGGATGGCCCGGCCGTGCTGGGGGATCCAGCGCAATGGCCGAATTGCAGTGCGTGCATCGCTTCAATGACCGACCATCTGACCGCGCTGCAGGAGGAGGGGGTCGTTGTCTCCAGCCTCGACCCCGAGACGGCCTCGCGACTGATCAACGGAGCGAGCAGCCAGGCAGCGCAACGGATCGCCAATTCGAGCGACCCCGAAGCGACGTCGAAGAAGGTGGTGACGGCGTTCAAGCAACTGCTCGAAGGCCTGCTCAAGAAGCCGGACCCGCAGTCGAATTGAAGTTCCCACCGGAGCTTTCGTGCCGGCAGCTGTTCCCGATAGGAATTTTTTCTTGACTCGGTGACCTCAGCTAAGGTACATATTCGTCCATGGTGCTGATTTGCGCCAGTGACCCGCCGCACAGGCGGGTTTTTCGTTTGATGCTCCGTCAGCCTACGCGCCGGCGAAGGCTCCGAAGAAACCCGTTAGCCCGAATTCGTTGCCCTTTGGCGTCAGGGCCGGCAATTGACAATCGCCGGGTTGAGTCCATCCTCTTCCACCATCTCTGAGGCGGAGATTCGGGGCACATGTGGGATTTTGAGATCGGCCGGTCGGTGTCCATCATGATGCGGACCTGGCCGTTCATCGTCTTTCGCATGATCGTCTATTTCGGCATCACGCTGGCCTACATTATGGCGACGGGCACCGGCGCCTCGGTCGGCTATGGCGTCGGCCATATCTCCACTGATCCCGACGGGCCCATGTCCTTTGCCCTGTGGGGCGGCGTGGTCGGGTTTGGCCTCGTCTCGATCGCTGTGTATTGGATCCGCGAATACATCCTCTATGTCGTCAAGGCCGGCCACATCGCCGTCATGGTTCATCTGATCGACGGCCGCGACATTCCCGGCGTCAGGACCAGATCGCCTATGCCAGGGATATCGTGACCCAGCGTTTCGCCGAGGCCAACATCCTTTTCGTCGTCGACCAACTCGTCAAGGGCGCCATCCGCGCCATCACCGGCCTGCTCGGCGGCATCGCCGCCTTCCTGCCGATACCGGGCCTGAGCGGCCTGG
>NZ_RZQI01000017.1:0-19024 GCF_003998335.1 Mesorhizobium sp. M7A.F.Ca.CA.002.05.1.1
TTTTGCGCCAATGCGTTCGCCCGCCAGCACGGCGTTTCGAGCCAGGCCGCAAAGCTGTGGGACGTCATGCGCAGGGAAGCCAATGCCGCAGGCGTGGTGAGCGGCGGCCTGCGCGAGTTCGCCAGCGCCGCCAGGATCAGTGCCGGGCATGGCAGCGACTACATGGCCGAGCTGATCGACACCGGCCTAGTCACAACCGTGGTGCGACCGGCGTCGCGCAACCCCGGGTCCTATCGCATGGCGAAGGTGTCCTGATGTTCGACCGCCGCGCCCACATCGCAGAGCGTATCAACGCCGCCATCGATATCCGCGATGGCGGTTTCAGCACGCCGTGCTGGTTCTGGACTATGGGCGACAGCGGCACCGGTCGCGGCGGCGGCTATCCTCGCATGAAGCTGAACGACCGCACGGTCGCCGCTCACATAGTCAGCTTCACCAATGAATTCGGCTATGTGCCGCGCAACAAGCAGATCGACCACAAGTGCCACAACCGGCGCTGCGTCAATCCGGATCATCTGGAGATGGTCAGTCACATCGAAAACCAGAAACGGCGTGACGCCGCCAACGGCGTGGTGCGGCGGAAGCGCAGGCGGCGGAAGGCGGTGAAGAAATGAAGGCCCTCCCTGGGAAAATCCAAGTCGTCGACATGGCCACGGGTGAGGTGACCGAAGATCGGGAGGCCTCTTGTGGCCTCATGCCTCCCGCGTTGGACGCGTGTCATGTGTGCGGCCATCGTCCAGCGCACGGTTCAGACGAGCCGCACAACGCGCAAAGCCTCTACTACCAGTATGCGTTCTATGCCGATAACGGCCGCTGGCCGACCTGGCGAGACGCGATCGCGCACTGCTCGACGCCTGTTCGCGAGGGGTGGGAAGCGGAGCTTCGCAGGCGTGGCGTGTGGCCTGCCGAAGAGGTGGCCAAGTGAGCGACCTTCTAGCGCACCCGCTGGCCGAACTGTTTCCGATGCTGTCGGAGCAGGAAATGCACGAGATGGCCGACGACATCGTCACCTATGGCCAGCGCGAGCCGATCGTGCTGCTGGACGGCAAGATACTGGACGGGCGCAACCGCTATGCCGCGTGCGTTTTCGCCGAGGTCGAGCCGGTCTTGGTCGACTATGACGGCGATGATCCGCTCGGCTTCGTGCTGTCGCTGAACTTGCACCGCCGGCATCTGTCGGAGAGCCAACGCGCCATGGTGGCGGCGCGGCTGGTCGACTGGGATATCGGCATCAACCAGAGCACCGCCGGGTCAGCAAATTTGCCGACCCGGGAGGCAGCTAGACGGCTGTCGATTTCGGAACGCGCGGTGATCGCCGCCAAGCGCATTCGAGACCATGGTGCGGCCGAACTGATTGAGGCCATCCGCGACGGCCGGGTTTCCGTGCACGCCGGCGAGGCGCTGTCCGACCTGGCTGTCGAGGCGCAGCGTGAGGTGCTGGCGCGCGAGGAAAAGCACATCGTGGCGCGGGCGAAAGAGATCCGTGCCGAGCGGCAGAAGCTGCGCCACGCCGTGCGGCTGACGCATATGGACATGGTGCGGGCCAACGGCCGAGCCACGGCGCCGGGCAAGCTCAAGCGCACCTATCCGGTCGGCTATCTCGATTGTCCGTGGAAATATGGTGTCCGCTCGGAAGTGACGGGGCGCGAAAAGAGCGCCGAAAACCACTATCCGACGATGACGACCGACGAGATCATCGATCTGTTGAAACAGCTCGATCCGTTCAGCGAAAACGCCGTCATCTATTGCTGGGCGACCAACCCGATGCTGCTCGACGGGTTGCGGGTGCTGGCCGAGCTCGGCTTCACCTATGTGCATCACTGGATCTGGGACAAGGAAGTTGCCGGCACCGGCTATTGGGGCCGCGACCGTCACGAAATCCTGCTCATCGGCCGCCGCGGCGATGTCGCCGCGCCCTTGCCTGGCTCGCAGCCGGAGACGGTGCACCGCGAGCGCAAGACAAAGCATTCCGCCAAGCCGGATTTCTTCGCCGAGACGATCGAGCGGCTTTTCCCCGGAGTGGCCAAGATCGAACTGTTCTGCCGCGCGCCACGGCCGGGCTGGGATCATTGGGGCTTTGAGGTTGGAGATTTGCCGGAAGCGGCAGCCGAGAAGGTGGGCGGGGTTGCCAGTGCCTGCAGCGCCTTAGTCATGCGGAGAGAACTGGACGTGAACGCCAGCGAGAATGGCGTGACAGCCGGAGAGACGGGTAGCGACACCTGCGAGCGAGCAGCCGCCGAAAGTGGTGCGACAGCCGGAGAGACGGCACCTGTTTCCAAACGAGGGCGCCCGCGCAAGGCGGTGCCGGCATGACCGAATTTACGAAACATCTCGCCTTCGCCCGCGCCGACGCGCTTGAGCTGCGTAGCTTGCTCAAGCGGACTGAGGATATCCCGCCGGATCAAATGGCTGCTCACCTGGCGGCCCTGCGCGTTCAGCACGCGATGATTGGCCGTGATCTGGACAGGCTCCAGAAGGCGGTGCCCGCCTTCGCCAAGGCTACGGAGGGCAGGCCGGCATGACGATCCGTTACATGAACGTGCCTCTGGCGCCCGACTGGATGAAGATTGCGAAACGCTTCTTCGCCAGGATGATCACTGAGGGGGCGATCGATGCCGGACGGGAGAAACTGACAGGCTTCGAATGGGGCGTGTTCGCGCTCGAAGGAACGGGGCAGCGGTCAAAGCCGGTCGGCATGGCGATCTACTACCAGCCGGAAGGCCATGACCTGGTCTGGCTCGATCTGCTCTATGTCGAGCCGTCGCATCGTGGCCTCGGCATCGCCACGGCCCTGATCGAGCGCACGTCCGCAGCGGCTGCGACGATGGGCGCGGGGCGACTGGATTTCGGCGCGCTCTGTCACAACACCCGGATGTTCGCCCTGGCCGAGAAATGCGGCTTTGCCCAGATTGCGGTGCAGTTCGGGCGCGACATCAAGGCGGTGCCGGCATGAACGCGCTCGCCTCCGACGATCCCTACCTGACCTTCCTGCGCGGCAAGATGCAGCTGGCGAAAGCCGACGGCTTCGATGTAGCACTCGACGACATCAACCCGGCCGGTGCCCCGCATTGCCGGGCGATCGTGCGCTGGGCGCTGAAGGGCGGCAGCCGCGGCATCTTCGCGTCGTTCGGGCTGCACAAGACGTTCATGCAGATCGAGCTGATGCGCCTGATCGGCAAGTTCGCGCCCGGGCTGCGATTGATCGTCATTCCGTTGGGGGTGCGGCATGAGTTCTTCGCCGAGGCGGCGGAGCGGTTCCAGGGTGAATTCGGCGTCACGCTGAAATTCATCCGCAGCGATGCCGAGGTCGACAGCGCCGACACGATCTACCTGACCAATTATGAAAGCGTGCTGGCCGGCAAGATCGACGCGTCGCGCTTCGTTGCCGCCAGCCTGGACGAGGCGGCGGTGCTGCGCGGCTATGGCACCAAGACGTTCCAGACATTCCTGCCGCTGTTCAAGGCGGTGCGCTTCAAGTTCGTCGCCACGGCGACGCCGTCGCCGAACCGGACCAAGGAACTGATTCACTATGCCGGCTTCCTCGGCATCATGGACACCGGCCAGGCGCTGACGCGGTTCTTCCAGCGCAATTCGGAGACGGCCGGCGACCTGACGCTGTTCCCGCACAAGGAAGATGAGTTCTGGCTGTGGGTGCACAGCTGGGCGGTGTTCCTGCAATCGCCGTCGGATCTCGGCTTTCCCGACGACGGCTATGTGCTGCCGGCGGTGACGGTGAACTGGCACGAGGTGCCGATCGACCATTCGACGGCCGGTTACGACCGCGATGGGCAAGGCCTGCTGATCCGCAACACGGCGCTCGGCGTGGTGCAGGCCAGTGCCGCCAAGCGCGACAGCCTGGCAGCCCGCATCGACAAGATGAGCGCGCTGCTTGCCGAGGATCCTGCTTCGCACGCCCTGCTGTGGCACGACCTCGAGGATGAGCGGCGGGCGATCGAGGCGGTGGTGCCGGGCGTGCGCTCGATCTATGGCACGCAGGGGCTGGACCCGAACGAACAGAACGCCATCGGCTTCAAGGACGGCAAGTTCAAATACCTGGCCACCAAGCCGGAAATGTCGGGGGCCGGCAACAATTTCCAGAAACACTGCCACTGGGCGATCTTCGTCGGCGTCGGCTTCAAGTTCCATGACTTCATCCAGGCGGTGCACCGCATCGTGCGCTTCGGCCAGCTGCAGGAATGCCGCATCGACATCATCTTCTCGGAAGCCGAGCGCGAGGTGCGCCGCAACTTGGAAGGCAAATGGGCCGAGCATGAGCGGCTGATGGCGCGCATGGCGGAGATCATCCTCCGCTATGGACTCGACGGCCTGCCGCTCGACGACGTGCTATCACGCTCGATCGGCGTCGCTAGACGTGAAGAGCGCGGCGACATGTTCGTCATCGCCCACAATGATGCGGTGCTGGAGGCGCGCCAGACGGCAAGCGCCAGCGTCGGCGAGATCGTCACCTCGATCCCGTTCGCCAACCACTACGAATACACGGCGAGCTACAACGACTACGGCCACACCGACGACAACGACCATTTCTGGGCGCAGATGGACTTTTTGACGCCGGAGCTGCTGCGCATCCTGCAGCCCGGCCGGCTGGCCTGTATCCATGTCAAGGACCGGGTGCTGTTCGGCTCGGTGACCGGTGAAGGCGTGCCCACCGTGTCGCCGTTCCACGCCGAGGCGATCTTCCACTATCTGAAGCACGGCTTTCAGTACATCGGCATGATCACCATCGCCACCGACGTGGTGAAGGAGAACAACCAGACCTACCGGCTGACCTATTCCGAGATGATGAAGGACGCCACCAAGATGGGCGTCGGCTGTCCGGAATATGTGCTGCTGTTTCGCCGGCCGCAGAGCGACCTGTCGCGCGGCTATGCCGACCAGCCGGTGGCGCATGCAAAACCGCTGGTGGTTGCGGCCGATGGCCAGCACGAGCGCTGGAGCGATGGCGACCGCCGGCCGCAGGTGCCCGACAGCGGCTACACGCTGGCGCGCTGGCAGCTCGACGCGCACGCCTTCTGGCCGTCGTCAGGCGACCGGCTGCTGACCACCGATGAGCTTGTACGGCTCGGGCCGAAGCCGCTGCGGACGCTGTTCCAAAAAGTCTCGGAAGAGGCGATCTACGATTTCGAGATGCATGTGAAGCTGGGCGAGGAACTGGCCGCGCGCGACAGCCTGTCGAAGACCTACATGACGCTCGATCCGCCTTCGAAGCATCCGGCAATCTGGACGGACGTGGTGCGCATGCTGACGCTGAACGGGCAGCAGGCGTTCCGCAACCTGGAAAAGCATGTCTGCCCGCTGCAGTTCGACATCGTCGACCGGCTGATCGACCGCTACTCCAATCCCGGCGACATCGTCTACGACCCGTTCGGCGGGCTGATGACCGTGCCCTATCGCGCCATCCTGAAGGGCCGGCGCGGGCAGGCCTCCGAACTTTCCGACACCTATTTTCGCGACGGCACGCGCTACTGCCGCGAGGCGGAAGCCAAGCGCGCCGTGCCGACCATGTTCGACATGCTGGGCATTGATGAGATCGACCAGGCCGTCGAGGCGAAGGGCAAGCAGAAATATCGCGAGGCCGTGGCGGAAACGATCGCCGAGGCGCGAACCACCAACCGGCGCACGTTGCGGGCACTGCGTGATCGGTTGCTCACCCTGTCCGATGACGACCTTGCACGCGAATGGAACGGGTTCGACGACGGCTTGCTCTACGCCTACGGCGAGGATGGCGATGAGCTTGTGATCGGTGGCAATGTTGCGGAGGCGGCGGAGTGACCTTCCTTGGCTGCGAAACGATCTATGGCACCGACGGCGAGTATTCGACGCCGTACATGACCCGTCTATGGTTTGGCCGGCTGCGCCTGCACATCTTCCATCGTGGCGATGCCGATCCCAATCCTCATGACCATCCGTGGGATTTCTGGACGTTCCCGCTGACCAGCTACGTCGAGGAGTTCACGCTCCCGATACTCGAAAGTGATCGCGATCATGCCGAGTTGCCAATGGTGGCCCTCAAGATGGGATGGGCTACCAAGCGAAGGCTGGTTCGCGCGTTTCGCATCCACCACCGCAATGCCAGATACCTGCACAGGGTTCTGGGGCGCTTCTCAGGAGAATGGTGGCACGACTGGCCCGGGCGGGTGCGTGGAGCCCCGCCTCTGCCGTGTTTCGATGGGCGCAAGATCATCACCATCGTCTGGACTGGGCGACCATCACGAAAGTGGGGATTTTTCCGCTACCGTGACGGTACCTGGTGTTGGACGCCGTGGCGGGAATACATCTTTGGCGGCGGAAAGCACGCACCGTGCGAGCCGCCCCAATACGATCCCGATAAGAATTCAGCAGGTTGTTATGCAGCCGCGATCGAGGCGAAGCGGCTCCGAGGAGATGCACATTATCCCGAGCCGAAAGAGCGCGCACCGGATCCTGAGACCGAACGCCAGTTGAAGGAGCTGAAGCGTGCGCTTGACCGCAAGCTGCGGGAGGCCGGCAATGGCTGACCCGTTCGACCGCGACCGCTTCGCCGCAACCGTGCGCCGCCGTCTTGACGGCGTCTCTGTCCGCCAAGCTGTGGACGCCTTCCCTGCGCTCAACGTCGCCATGATCACACGGGCCAAGCAGAGCCGCTCAAACCTGACGGTGGGCAGCTTCCTGACCCTTTGCAAGGCGCTTCGACTGCGACCGATGGATTTCTATCTCGCCGATGTGAAACGCCGCCGTGTGACGCGGAAAACACTGCTTAGTCAACCTGTTACAGCATGCGTTCCATGTGAAACGCGGCATGAAGGCGATGCGCGATGACTGGTTCTTGGAAGGCCGAACAAGACCGCCAGTCGCAGGAATTGGCGGAGATCATCAATCGGGAGGATGGATGGATGACCGATTTCATGCTCCCGATCCTGCGCGAGTTGCACGATGCCGATGGTGATCGCGCGCGCGCCGACACCCTGCTCCGCATGCCCGATTCCGTGATCCTCAAATATCACGAGGTCATCGCAGCCGCCTGTCGCCGGGCTGGGTTCGAAGCCGGCTGGAACTTCGTCGCATTGCGGCTTTCGCTTGGTCTCGCCGTGCGCGATGCCGCAGGCATGCCGCCCGCTGATCTCGCCGCCAGTGCCGAACTGTTCCGCGCCGGCCTGGCTGAATTCGCGGGAGGTGCTTCATGACCGCGCTCGGCAGACAAGTCGATCCCCTTGCCCGCGCGCTGGCGCCCGTGGTGCGCGAAATGCTGATGGCGGAGGTCGAGCGAATAGCGGCTGCGATCCCGGCAGCAAAGCCGAGGACAATCAGCAAGGCCGATGACGACATCATGGAGGCGTGTCGCCAGGTTGCCGGCGCGGCCGACCGTTTGGCGCAGGCGAAGTTCGGTGCAGGCGAGATCGCCGCTCGTAAATCGCTGGAACGGGCGGCGAAGGTCTTGGGCCGCGCCATGCGCAAACACGGGCGCATGCCATGAACGCCGCCGTTCTCTCGCCCAACGCGACAAAGCTGCTCGCCATCCGCGAGTCACTCGCGGCCATCGCGCCGGCCGATTGGACGCGCGTGCATGGCGAGGCCGGAGCCTTCGTAGAGGCGCGCGGCGAGATGGGCGAATTGCTGGTGCTGCTGCGCTTCGATGCCGCGACGGTCGACGAGATCGACTTCGTCTGCAATGCGCCGGACACCGTGGCCTTCCTGCTGCGGCTGCTCGACGATGCGTTCGGCAAGATCCGTGACTTAAGGGGCGAGCCGGCGCCACGCCGCCAGATCGAGCAGCGCGGCGAACCGGCGGCGAGCGACGTGAAAAACTTCGCCGCCGAGTGCGGCATGAAGTGCCAGGAGCCGGCGTTCAAGGTGTTCCTGCATGAGCGGCATGGGCTGGAAAAGCCACTGACCGACGAGCGCGTGGCGCAAAAGGTGCGCAGCCTGCTCGGCGTGCAATCGCGAAAAGAACTCAACAATGGCGGGGCGGCAAGCGAAGCGTGGAAAGCGCTGCGCGCCAGCTTCGCCGCATGGCTGAAGGCGGAACGATGAACGCACCCTTTTCACTCGACAACCGGATGACGGTCGTTCTCTCCGCCGGCATGGGCGGTGGCTGCGATGGGCTGGTGCGGCATGCCTTTGCGGAGGCTGCGGAATGAGCGAAGTCCTCTTCTACGTCGGACTACACCAGCCATCCGATGGTCAGCATTTCGGCCGCGCTTGTATCAGCTGGCGGCGGTTGCTCGGCCGCAAAAAGCCGCTCGGTTGCGGCGAGGTGCTGATCGATAGCGGTGCTTTTACCGAGGTGGTTAAGCATGGCGGCTATCGCAGCAGCGTGGCCGAATACGCCGCCGCACTGCGCCGTCTTCATGCCGATGGCGTCGCCACCATCGTTGGCGCCGTGGCGCAGGATTACATGTGCGAGCCGATTGCGCTGGAAAGCACCGGCCTGACCATAATCGAACACCAGAAGCTGACCATCGAGCGCTACGACTTACTGGTCGCGGAAGATTTGCCGTTTCCGATCCTGCCGGTCCTGCAGGGCTATGCGCCCGAGGACTATGTCCGGCACATCGAGATGTATGGCGACCGGCTGAAACCCGACATGTGGGTCGGTGTCGGCTCGGTGTGCAAGCGCAATGGCGACCCGGCACGCATCGTCGAGGTGCTGAGCGCCATCCATGCCGCGCGGGCCGATCTGCGGCTGCATGGCTTCGGCATCAAGCTCACCGCGCTCAGCCATCCCGGCGTCAGAGCCCTGCTCTACAGCGCCGACAGCATGGCCTGGAGCGATGCGGCGCGCAAACAAGGCCGTAATGCCAATTCCTGGACCGAAGCAGCTCGCTACTGTGATGCTGTCGGAATTGCCATCGCGCTACCTCCTGCCCCTTGGCAGATGCCGTTGCCGCTGTCCAATCGGAGGGCGGCATGAGCGAGGAAGCCACCATCCGGCGCGGCGTCCGCAATGCCCGCTACACCACGGTGCCGAACCACGTGTTCGAAGATGTGCGCCTCTCCATGGAGGCGCGCTGGCTGCTGGGCTATCTCCTGTCGAAGCCGGACAACTGGACCGTCATTCTCGGCGACATCGCCAGGCGCGGCGGCTGCGGGCGCGACAAGGCGCGCAAGATCGTCAACGAGTTGGTCAAGCACGGCTATGCCGACAAGGAACAGGAGCGCGAAGACGGGCGATTCGGCAAGCTTTCGCTGGTCATCTTCGACGAGCCGCGCGAGCTTCGCGACAGTGCCGCCGGCGAAGGTGTTGCATCTTTGCCGCAGACTGAAAACCCGTCGACGGTGATGCCGTCGACGGTGAATCCAACACTAGTAAATACTGATGGTTTAGCAAAACCTGACAGTAGTTTTGAGAGAGAGCGCGAGCGCGAGGATCGACGAAGATCAGAGGCGCTTTTCTACAAATCGTTCAAGGGATGGGACCGTTTCGACGTCTCGCCCAAGCCGCCGATGCTGGCCGAGTGGTTCAAGCTTTCCGCCGCCGACCAAGCCGAGTGCGCACCGTGCGTGCCGCTGTTCCTGGCCGAGTGCCGCAAGGCCGGCGTCAAGCAGGCCTGCGCCGTGGCCACCTTCATCAAGGACCGCATGTGGGTGCCGTTCCTGCCGCGTCTGGCCGCAGCGACGGCGCCGGCGCAAGAAGCCACCGCGGCACCCTTCGGCAAGCTGTGGCAGGCAGCCCGGATGAAGCAACTGCTGACCGGGCCGAAAGCCGCCATGCCGCCAATGACGCGGTTCCAGCAGGACGCAATTGCGGCCGGCACCATGGACGGCGAAGCGCTGCAGCTGGAGCGTCAGGCCAAGCACGGATGGCCAGCGGTGAACGCCATGCACGACCGTGCCCGCTTCGGCGGTGGCGTGACGGTGGCGGCAACGCTGCAGCCCTTGGCCGAGATGATGGAGCAGGTCCGTGTCGGCACCGATCGCTGGACGGAGTGGGAGGTCGAGCACCATCGGCGCGGCTGGCCCTGGCTGCCTGCACCGGGACACGTCGAATGGGTGTGGATGCCGGCTGGCGGGCCGGCAGGATTGGAAACGTTTGAACAAGCGGTGCGAGGAAACCATGATGCGGGCGGACGTGAAGCGGCTGAGTGATGCGGAAGTGATCAATCTCGACCGCTGCTATGCCGAATCGGACAGGCAGCAGGGCATGAGCCGAAGGGCACAAGCGCTGCTGGCGGGAGCCGGCGAATCAGGACCGGTGCGCTGCTGGTACGTTCTTCGCGTTTCGGTTGGTCATGAAAATGCTGTGGATGAAGCTCTGCGGAAACTCTTCGTGGAAACGTGGTTGCCGGTCGACAGCACACAGCCCAAGCGCCGCGGAGGTCGTTCCAAGGCCAAGCGGGAAGAACAGGACAACCCTGCTTTGCCCGGTTATCTGATGATCTACGTCTCGGACACCGACCGTGTTCTGATCGGCATCAAGGCAGTGGATGAGGTTGTCGACATCGTCGGCGGATGGATGCAGCCAAAGCCTGTTTCGGAAAGCGATATCAATGGCTTTCGTGCTTTCCTCAAGCTCTCAGAGCGTGAGCGCCGCAAGCTTGCAGCCGAGGAGATGAAGAGGCGCAAGCCTATAGCCGAAGGTGATCGAGTGACGGTGACCGATGGCGCATTGGCTGGTCGCAAAGGCACGGTATCGCGGGAGGCTAATGACGCCTCCCTCTGGGTCGACATAATGCTGTTCGGCGGCACCGTGTCGGCGATGATCCCCCTTGCGAATCTCAGCAAGACAGAATAGCGAGTCCGTCCTAGGACGATCCGAACCGTGAAGCACATTCGCTTCCGAGGCTGTGTTCGCACCCATCCCAGTGAGGATGAGGGAAGCGCCAGGCGGACCCAGGTGAAGCGAGCAGCTTCACCGCAATGGAAAAGATTCCAGACAATGAGCAGCAACACAGCGCCTTGGCGGCGCTGGTATAAGACCGCACGCTGGCAGCAGGTGCGGCAGCGCATCCTGCTTCGCGACATGTACACCTGCCGCAAGACAGGCGTGCTGCTGATCGGCAAGCACCCTGCCCCGAACAGCCCAGTCATCCACCACGACAAGGAACATCGTGGCGACGAGGTGCTGTTCTGGGATGAAGACAACCTGATAGCCGTGTCCAAGGAATGGCACGACAGCGAAGCGCAGAAGGCCGAGCAGGTCAGCCTGCAACATCGAGGCGTCTGGTACTGACCATCGCCGACCAACCGGGGGGGCGGGTCGAAAGTCCGGAAGCCCCTCCCCGCCGGACCCGCGTCCCCCACATTCGGAGATTTTTTTCTGATGGAGCCGAATTTTGACCTGTTCGGTCAGCCGGTTCGTGAGGGCTTCGGTAACCGCGGCCGTCCGCCGTATGAGCCGACCGAAAAAGATCGCAACAAAGTCAAGCTGTTGATGGCGCTGGGCTGGGTCAACATCCGGATCGCCAACGCTCTTGGCATCTCGCCGGCGACGTTGAAGCGGTATTTTAGAGCCGACATGAAAGAGCGCGACGCAATGCGCGATCGGCTCGATGCCAGGCGGTTTGAGATCGCCCTCGAGCAAGCCAATGCCGGCAACGTCACGGCCTTGCGTGAACTCGGCGCCATGATCGACCGCAACGACCGCATGACGATCGAGGCTTCCATGGGCAAGGGCAGCGACCAGCCGGCGGCATCGAAAGACAAGGTTGGCAAGAAGATGATCGACGAGCAGCGCGCCCATGCCGCAGACGCCGATCTGATGGCCGAGCTCGAAAGCGAAGCAGCCGCGCAAAATGCTCGCCATTGAGGCGTTGCCGCGGTTCGCCTGTCCAGATTGGTGGGAGCGTATCAAGGCCGGACAGACGCCAATGGCCGATGTCCCGCTCAACCAGGAGAAGGCGGCCAAGGCGCTGGCTTTCTTCAACAGGCTGAAGCTGCCAGACGTGCCCGGCAATCCGCCGCTGTCTGAGGCCTGTGGCGAATGGTTCCGCGATATCCTGTGCGCCTTCCTGGCGAGCGAGGATCCGGACACCAAGCAGCGCCTGGTCTGGGAACTGCTTTGCATGGTTCCCAAGAAGAATTCGAAGACGACCTATGTCGCCGCCCTCGGCCTGACCGCGCTGTTCATGGAGGAAGCGCCGAACCGACAGATGCTGATCGTCGCGCCCAGCCAGAACATCTCGGAACGGTGTTTCGACCAGGCGCAGGGCATGATCAGGCTCGATCCTCGGCTCGATGCCATCTTCAAGGTGCAGGATCACCTGAAATGCATCGAGCGCCGCAAGACCGGCACGAAGCTCGACGTCAAATCCTTCGACACCTCGATCGTCACCGGCGAAATACCGATCCTGACGATCATCGACGAGGTGCACGAGCTGGGCAAGAAAGCGAAGGCCGCGGCGGTCATGCAGCAGATCAGGGGCGGCGGCATCACCATGCAGGGTGGCCAACTGCTGATGATCACGACACAGTCGGACGAACAGCCGGCCGGTATCTGGAAGACGGAACTCGACAAGGCGCGCAAGATACGCGACGGCAGGGGCGGCCAGGCGCCGATCATGCTGCCGGTCCTATACGAGTTTCCTCCCGAGCAGCAGCGCGACCAGACGTTCTGGCGCGATCGCAAACACTGGAAATACCTGCTGCCGAACATCGGCCGCTCGATCAGCCCGCAGCGCCTGATCGAGGACTACGAGAACAACGGCTCGGCGACAGCCGAGACGGAACAGATCTGGGCCAGCCAGCATCTCAATATCGAGATCGGCGTCGGCATCGCCGGCGACGGCTGGCGCGGTGCCGAATATTGGGAAGAATGCGCCGACGAGACGCTGACGCTGGAAGAGCTGATTCGGCGCTCTGAAGTGGCCGTGGTCGGCGCCGATGGCGGCGGTCTCGACGATCTGTTCGGCGTCTGCGTCATCGGTCGCGAGAAGGTGACGCGACGCTGGCTGGTCTGGACCCATGCATTCGCGCATCCGAAGGTGCTTGAAATCCGTAAGGAGATTGCGCCGCGGCTGCTCGGCTTCGTCGAGGAAGGCTCGCTCACGCTGTGCGAGGTTTCGGCCTATGTGGCGAAAATCGCGGCGATTGCCGAACGACTGCTCGATGCCGGCCTGCTGCCTGAAAAGAACGCGGTCGGCTTCGATCCTAACAACATCGCCGCCTTCGTCGACGCGCTGGCCTTGAAGGAAATCACAGGGCTGATGCTGCACCGGCTGCGCCAGGGTCCGGCATTGTCTCCGGCCTTGTGGGGCCTGGAGCACAAGTTGAGCGACAATTCGATTAGCCATGACGGCTCGGCCATGATGGCCTGGTCGGTCGGAAATGTGAAAATCGAAGTCAAGGGCAACGGCAACATGGCAACCAAACAGGCTGCCGGCCGGACCAAGATCGATCCCGTCATCGCCATGCTTTGCGCGGCGATCCTGATGAGCTGGAACCCGGAGGCAAAGCCACGTGTCGATCTTGCTTCATGGCTCTCACAACCGGCCGCGGTGATGTAGATGGCGATCTGGAAATGGCTCACCGGCCGGTTGAACGTCACCTCCGATCTGGACAAGTGGCGTATGATGTGGGGCTTCGACCACGATTCCGGCCAGAACGTGACGCCGGACAGCGCCATGAAGCTGTCGACATGGTGGGCGGCGAAGCGGCTGATCTCGGAGACGATTTCCACCTTGCCCGCCGGCGTCTTCGCGACAGCATCGAATGATCAGCGCACGGCGCGAAAGGACCATCGGCTCTACGAGATCCTTCAGATCACGCCGAATGCCGATCAGACGGCGGTGGAGTTCTGGGAAGGGCGTATCGCCCCGCTTTGCGACTTCGGCAATTCGTATGCCGAGAAAAAATTCATCGGTGACAGGCTGGTGGCCCTGCAGCCGATGAAGGCCGAAAACACCACACCGCTGCGCGATTCGTCGGACCGGCTGTTCTATAGGTTCAATGACCGCGGCAAGAACGAAGACCTGCCGAAAGACAAGGTCTTCCACATCAAGGGATTCGCACCCAACGACGAGGACGAGGGGCTTTCGCCCGTCGCCTATGCCGCTCGTTCGCTTGGCGCAGCCATCTCGGCGGAACGGGCGTCCGCCCGGCTGTTTTCCAAGGGCCTTCGCAACAGCGGGTTCTGGAAGCCGCCGGTCACGATGGACAAGGATCAACGCCAGCAGTTCATGGACAATTACGTCAAGCCTTTCGAGGGCCACGAAGGCCAGGGCTCGGGCATCATCATGCCGCCGGGCTTCGATTGGCAGTCGCTCAACATCACGCCTCGCGATGCCGAACTGATCATGGCGCGCGGCTTCTCCGTGGAAGATGTCTGCCGCTGGATGGGTGTGCCGCCAATTCTCGTCGGCCATGCCTCGGAAGGCCAGACGATGTGGGGTTCCGGCGTCGAACAGATCATCCTCGGCTGGCTGATCCTTGGTCTGCGGGCCTACCTAAAGCGCATCGAATCAGCCGTAAACACGCGCCTGGTCACGCCGACCGACAGGGCCGCCGGCATCTATTTCGAATTCAACTTCGAGGGGCTCCTCCGCGCCGACAGCGCCGGCCGTGCCGCGCTGATGTCGTCGCTGGCGCAGAACGGACTGCGCACCCGGGACGAGTTGCGAAAGCTCGACAATCTGGCGCCCAAGCCGGGCGGCGACGTTCTCACCGTCCAGTCCGCCCTGGTGCCTCTTGACCAGATCGGAAAGCAGCAAAGTGACGCGAACTCGGTGCGCAATGCGCTGCGTGCCTGGCTGATCGAAGAGCGCGAGGAAAGGAAAGCGGCATGACCGTTCGTGACCTGCCGGCGATGCCGGCCATATCCATGCGCTCCGGTCTTGGATCTGAAATTTGCCCGTCGGCGCTTGGTCGCTGGCAGGCCGACATCCGTGCAGCATCCGACGATACCACCGAGAACACGATTTCGATCCTCGGCGTCATCGGCGCCGACTTCTTCGGCGATGGCGTTACGGCTCGCCGCATCGCCGGCGCGCTGCGCGCCATTGGCGATCGTGAGGTCGTGGTCAACATCAATTCGCCCGGCGGCGATTTCATGGAAGGCCTCGCCATCTACAACCTGCTGCGAGATCACAAGCAGAAGGTGACCGTCAAGGTTCTAGGCATGGCCGCATCGGCGGCCTCGATCATCAGTATGGCGGGCGACCGCATCGAGGTTCCCCGCGCCGGGTTCCTGATGATCCACAATACCTGGGTAATGGCGGTCGGCGATCGCAACGACTTGCATGACATTGCCGATGTCCTTCAATCCTTCGATAAGGCGTCCGCGGACGTCTACGCCGCCCGCTCTGGTATGGACGCCAAGGACATTGCCAAGATGATGGACAAGGAAACCTGGCTTGCCGGCTCTGACGCCGTCGACAAGGGATTTGCCGATGCGTTCCTGCCGGCCGACCAGGTCGCCAAGGACGCCAAGGCCAGCCTTGAACTCGGCGCCAGCGCAGCCGCTCGCCGGGTCGAATTGGCACTTGCCAAGGCCGGCCTGCCACAGGCCGAACGCAAGCGCCTGATTTCCGAACTGAAGACCGGCACACGTGACGTTGCCGATGACACCACACGTGACGTTGGTGAAGCCGAAATGCGCCAGGCGATGAACGTCCTGTCGCGCATAGACATCAACCCCTAGGAGAAATCCAATGAATAAGACCTATACGCTCCTGGCGATTGCCGGGCTGCTCACCCTTGCCGTGATCGCCGTAGCCTTCGGCCTTGGACCGGACATCCTGACCACACATCATTCGAGCGGCTTGCTGATCGCCGAGGGTGCGGCGGCAGTATCGGCGCAGGACTTCAAGGCCCTCACCGACAAACTCGCGGAGGTCACCACCAAGTTCAACCAGAAGTCGGACGAATTGTCCAAAAAGGCCGAAGAGGCCCTGGCCGAGGTCAAGAACAAGGGCGAACTTCTGACCGCCACCAAGTCCGATGTCGACAAGCTTCTTATCGAGCAGACGTCTCTCAAGGGAGCCTTGAACGAAGCCCAGGCGCGCCTCACGGCGGCAGAGCAGGAAATCGTTCGCCGCCCGGGCGACAAGACGTCCGCTCACAAGACCATCGGCGCCCAGTTGGTCGCCGATCAGAAGACGAAGGATTTCGCCGCACAGGGGTCCTCGGCGCGCGGCAAGCACCGCTTCTCGGTCAATGCCGCAATCACCAGCGTCGACTATCCGGTCGGCGACAATCCCGGCATCGTCCAGCCGCAGATCCTGCCCGGCATTCAGGTGGCGCCCAAGCAGCGCTTGTTTGTGCGTGACCTGATCCCTGTCGGCCAGACCCAGAGCCCGGCTATTTTCTGGGTTCAGCAAACCGGCTTCACCAATGCGGCGCGTGTCGTGTCGGAAGGCACGAAGAAGCCGGAATCGACGATCGCCTACGACAGCAAGATGACGCCTGTCTCGACGATCGCCCACATCTTCAAGGCATCGAAGCAGATCCTGGCCGACTTCAAGCAGTTGCAGTCAGACGTCGACCGCGAAATGCGCTATGGCCTGAAATATGTCGAGGAAGAGGAAATCCTCTTCGGCGACGGTACTGGCGTCCATCTGCACGGCATCATCCCGCAGGCGGAGGCATTCGCGCCGGCGTTCACCGTGCCGCATCACAACCGGATCGACGACATCCGGCTGGCCATGCTGCAGGCGCAACTGGCGCGGCTGCCGGCAACCGGCATCGTGATGCATTTCATGGATTGGGCGGCAACCGAGCTGACCAAGGACGAAAACGGCCAGTACGTGTTCGCCAATCCGCTTCGCTTGGCCGGTTCGACGCTGTGGGGCCTCCCTGTCGTACCGACCGAGATTGCCGATTTCGAGGGCAATTTCCTCACCGGCGCCTTTGCCGGCGGCGCGCAGCTCTACGATCGCGAGGAGATGGGTGTCGAGATCGCGACCGAGAACAATGACGACTTCGAAAAGAACATGCTCACCATGCGCTGCGAAGAGCGCGTGGCTCTCGCCGTGTTCCGCCCCGAAGCCTTCATCTACGGCGGATTCACCTCGGCGACTTGATCGGGTCGGGCCAATCGATCCGGGCGGCGACAGACGCCGCCCGGCCATTCAAGGGAGATGAAGATGTCTGATGTTTCCGGTACCGCATTGCGGCCCTGGCTCGGCCAGGAGGGCCGTGTGAAAAAAGGCGCGCGGTTCGGCAAGGATGGCGATTTTCCGGCCATTGCCCACCGCCGCGCGAAGGTTCTCTACGAGGGTGGTCTTTTCCTCCCGGATGCGGAGGCGGCCGGCAAGGCATCCTCGCGCCCTTCTGGTTCCCGGACTGGCACCGGCAAACAGCCGTCATCGTCGCCAGCGGACCATCAGCATCCCAAGTCCCGCTCGAAATCGCCAGAGGTCGGGCAAGACTGATCGCCATCAACAATTCGTGGCAGTTGGCACCATGGGCCGACGTTCTTTATGCCCACGATCTGGCGTGGTGGAACGCCGCATCCGGTGCAAGCCAATTTGCCGGATTGAAGATCAGTCAGGATCCGGTGGCGGCGTCGCAGTGGGGTCTCCGCCGCGTGGCTCTTGAACGAGGCTCTGACCGTTTGCAACTGGATCGGCCAGGGACCATCGGGTCCGGTGGCAACAGCGGATTTCAGGCATTGAACCTGGCCGTCCAGTTCGGTGCGCGCAAGGTGATCCTGGTCGGCTACGACATGCGCATCGATCTGGGCGTGCATTGGCATGGAAAACATCCGCGCCTGATGAACAATCCGTCGACCAAGAATGTCGAACGCTGGCGCCGGTGCCTCGACAATGCGGCCGAGATGCTCGCGCACCTTGGCATAGCGGTGATCAACTGCAGCCCTGTTTCCACCCTTTCACGGTTTCCGAAGATGAGCCTCGAGGAGGCGCTTGCATGTTGATGCGGCTTTCACAGCCTGACGGCCTTTTCGTCTCAGTCGACGACGTGAAGGCACATGTCATCGTCGATACGACTGACGATGACGAACTGATCAAGGCCTACATCCGCGCTGCAACACGCCTTGCCGAGGATCGCATGGGCAGGATCCTGCTGCCAACGGAGTTCGAGTACCGCGTCGATAGATGGTGTGGGCCGATTGCCATTCCCGCTGCGCCGATTCGCGACGTGACTGAAGTCTTCTATCTCGATGAAAACCATGTCGAGCAGACGCTTGCGCCGGGCGACTGGTATTATGTCGTCACAGCCGAAGGCGCGACCCTCCGTTTCACCGATGCCTTTTCGTCACCGGCCCTGTCGAACCGCCCGCAGGCCGTGCGCTTGCGCTTCATGGCCGGCTTTGACGATCCTGACGTAACTGGTTCCGGCGACGATCCCGATCTCAAGCAGGACCCGGTGGATCGGCTCATCGTCATGATCCTGGTCGCCAATTGGTATCAATCGCGCGAGCCGGTTGCGATCGGCGCTGTCGTCGCGGAAATCCCATTTTCGGCGAACAGCCTGATCGAGATGCGGAAAATATACCGATGATGCCCCTCCTCGTCCGCGGCATGCACGGTCTGGGTGACAATCTCCACCAGCGCGCCGTGATCCGGCAATTGATGCGCGGCCATGAAGTCTATCTCGAAAGCTCGTGGGTCGCGCCATATCACGACCTGATCGCCGATGGGCTGAAAGTCATCCACAAGGCGACGGTGTTGCGCACGCAGGCCAAGAACGCCAGCCGCGAAGCCGGAAGATTCCATCGCGGCGGGTTGCCGCGCTTCCGCCGTGCCGTGCAGGTCAGCTATTCGCCTGACCAGGTCCGCTCGCAGGGGTCTGTTCTGGCAGCGATGTGCCGGGTGACCGGAACGGACTATGCGACGGCGGATTTTCGGCTGCCGATTCCAGATGCTTGGATGAAGCAGGTTCGTCAGCTGCTCGACACATGGCGGCCGCAAAAACCGATCCTCATCTATCGCCCATTGAACGAGCGCACCGAGTGGAGCGGTTGCCAGGCACGCAATCCCGATCACGATGCCTATCGCGACCTGCTCGCAACGATTCGCGACGACTTCTTCGTCGTGTCGGTCGCCGACCTGGTGTCGGGTAAGGAATGGATGGCCGGCCACCCGATCAAGGCCGACGTCGAATTCCACCGTGGTGAGTTGGACTTCGAAAC
>NZ_RZQI01000181.1:0-8340 GCF_003998335.1 Mesorhizobium sp. M7A.F.Ca.CA.002.05.1.1
CTCATATTCCAGCTCGACATTGCGGGCGAAGGCCATCGGCGTGCCGAATTCGTCGACGATGACGGAATGGTCGATGACGAGGTCGACCGGCACCAGCGGGTTGATCTTCTGCGGATCGCCGCCGAGCGAGGCCATGGCGTCGCGCATCGCGGCAAGGTCGACCACGGCCGGAACGCCGGTGAAATCCTGCATCAGCACGCGGGCCGGGCGATAGGCGATCTCGACGCCGGCGGTGCCCTTGTCGGTCAGCCAGCCGGCCACCGCCTGGATCGATTCCTTGGTGACGGAGCGGCCGTCTTCGTTGCGCAGCAGGTTTTCCAGCAGCACCTTCATCGAATAGGGCAGCTGCGAGATGCCGGTGAGGCCGTTCTTCTCGGCCTCGATGAGGTCGAAATAGGCATACTCCGCGCCGCCTGCGGTCAGCGTGCGGCGGCAATTGAAACTGTCGAGGGATTTTGACACGTGCGATCCTTGTCTGTTCAGCCTGAAAGGGAACGGACGCCGATGGCATGCAATCACGCGCAAAGGTGCGGGTACGGCCATTTCCGCTGTCCGTTCCCAAGCAACCCGAGCCGTTCAAGGCGGCGCGTGCGCTGGTTCGGCGCTAATTCTGTTCCCGTGCCGACCGCTGGCACGGATGCACCGCATATAGAGAATTTTCTGGAATAGTTCTAGACAGTTGGAAAGCAAATTTGTGCGATGCGGCAGCGGCCGCGACACATGGTTTCAGGGCAGGCGAGGAATGCGGCTGATCGCCGAAAATCTGGGCGGCGAGCGAGGCGGCGAGGCGGTGTTTTCCGGCATCGATTTTGCCTTGGAGGAGTGTCAGGCGCTCATCGTCACCGGGCCGAACGGATCGGGCAAGTCGACCTTGCTGCGAGTCATCGCCGGGCTGCTGCCGGTGGCGCAAGGCAGCGTGAGGATCGAGGGTACCATGAAGATTGAAGACGGGGACGAAGCGTTCCCGTCTGTTGCCTCGGCCTGTCACTACCTTGGCCACCAGAACGCAATGAAGCCGGCGCTCAGCGTGGCGGAGAATTTGCGCTTCTGGCGCGACTTCAACGGCGACGGACAGCTCGGCGTCGAAGAGGCGCTGGAAACGGTCGGGCTCGGCGGCATCGGCCACCTGCCGTTCGGCTATCTATCGACCGGGCAACGCCGGCGCGCGGCGATCGCGAAACTGCTGGTCAGCCACCGGCCATTGTGGTTGCTGGATGAGCCGACAGCAGGGCTGGACAAGGCGTCGGAGGCGCGGTTTGCGGGGTTGATGGCCAAGCATTGCACGGATGGCGGGATGATTGTCGCGGCGACGCATCTGCCGCTGGGGATCGAGGGGACGGAGTTGAGGATCGGGGGAACTGGTTGATGATGGCGCGCGAGCATCTCATACCATGCTAGCGCTCTTCCTGCGCGACATCCGCCTCAACATCCGTGCCGGCGGCGGGGCGCTGACCGGGGTCATCTTCTTCCTCGCCGTCATCGCCACCATCCCGTTCGGAGTAGGGCCAGACCTGAAGCTGCTGGCCCGCATCGGACCGGCCATCCTGTGGATCGGCGCGCTGCTGTCCTGCCTGCTCGGCCTCGACCGGCTGTTCCAGGCCGACCGCGAGGACGGCTCGCTCGATCTCCTGGTGCTCGGCAATGATCGCCATATGCTGGCCTTGACGGTGCTGGTGAAATGCCTGGCGCATTGGGCGGGCAGCGTGCTGCCGCTGGTCATCGCCGCGCCCCTGCTCGGCCTGTTCATGAACATGGAGCCGCTCGGCATCGGCGCCACGTCGCTGACGCTGCTGGTCGGCACCCCGGCAATCACGTTCATCGGCGCCGCCGGTGCTGCGGTGGCAGTGGCGCTGCCGCGTGGCGGGCTGCTGATCTCGGTACTGGTGCTGCCGCTGACCATTCCGGTGCTGATCTTCGGTGTTTCGGCGAGCTATGGGGCGACCGCCAATCCCGATCCGTTTCTGCAGCCCTTCCTCATTCTTGCCGCGCTGACCCTGTTTCTTGGCGTGCTGGGCCCGGTCTCGGCGGCGCTGGCGCTGCGGCATGGAACGGATTGATGTGGCGTATGACTGCGGCGCGGCGACCGATTGCGAAGCCGACGGAGCGAGGCTAAGGGAAAGGCATGTCTAGACTGGGCGACATGATCGGCTTGGAAGCCCCCACTTCAGCGAGGCCCGTCGCATGAGCGCGCATGCACTCTACGTGACCGCCGCCTATGGCATTACGGCCGTGGTGCTGGCCGGATTGATCGGCTGGATCCTGCTCGACCAGCGGGCGCGCAAGCGCGAACTCGCCGAACTGGAGGCATCCGGCGTGCGGCGGCGCTCCGACAAGGCGGCAAAGCCATGACCACAGAAACGGAAACGCCACCCCCACGCACTCGTCGCCTGTTCGTGCTGTTGCCGCTGCTGATCTTCCTCGGCCTGGCCGGACTGTTCCTGTCGCAGCTGCTGTCGGGGCGCGATGCTTCGGAAGTGCCATCGGCCCTGATCGGCCTGCCGGCGCCGCAAACCAGCCTGCCTGCGCTGGAGGGGTCAAACCTGCCGGGGCTCGATTCGAAAACCTTCGCCGGCAAGGTCACATTGGTCAACGTCTTCGCGTCGTGGTGCGCGCCATGCCGCGAAGAGCACCCGGTGCTTCTGGCGCTGTCGCAGGATAAGCGTTTCACCATGGCGGCGCTGAACTACAAGGACCGGCCGGAAAATGCACGCCGGTTCCTCGGCGATCTCGGCAATCCGTTCCAGGCGATAGGGGTTGACGAAGCGGGCCGCGCGGCGATCGACTGGGGCGTCTACGGCGTGCCGGAGACCTTCGTCATCGGCAAGGACGGCAAGATCGCCTACAAGCATGTCGGCCCGCTGACGCCCGAGACGGCGAGGGATCTCTTGCTGCCACAGATCGACAAGGCGCTGGCGGCACGTTGATATTCAGGTGATGCCGGGCTGCAAACGGCGGCTTCCTGCGCTTCCGGTGCTCACGTACTTAAGTACGCTCCGCTCCGGTTCTCGGAAACCACCGTTTTCGTCTCGGCCTGACCTGAATCTCAACGCACCTTGGCGGTGCGTCTTATCGGACTCGAGATCAGCCGTAGATCTGCTTGTGGATCTGGTAGAGCATTTCCGAGCGGTCGGCGCGCATGTCGGCCAGATCGCGGCTGGAAAAGCTGTCGATTTCGGCGACAAGGCGGTTGTAGTGCTTGCGCTTGGCAATGCTGTTGCGAGCGCGGGTCATGAGACTGTCGAGGATCATAGCAAGGTTCCTTTTTTGGCGCCGCGTTTCGGCGGCGGTTTCTTCCTCCCTTGATCGATACGAAGCATGACATAGTAATGGTGCATTGCAAAAAGAAGATGTTGCAATGCACCATTGCGCTGGACGCATAGCCGGTTAATACGGCGCTAACGTCATGCGCAGAGCCGGCAAGCGATCTTTTGCATGACACTGTGCGTACCCACATTGCCTTCTGTCCCTCCGGCTGGCTTGATCCGGTGTCATTGATGCCGGGAGGAAAGCATGGCGGCCGCAGACTATTATGAAATTCTCGATCCGCGCTTCGCGCGCCTGTTCAACGGCAACGCGCAGGTCGAGAAGCTGTTCACCGGATGCCAGTGGGCGGAGGGGCCGGCCTGGTTCGCCGCCGGCCGCTATGTCGTCTGGTCCGACATCCCCAACAACCGCATGCTGCGTTATGACGAAACCGACGGCAATGTCAGCGTCTTCCGCCAGCCGTCCGGCAATTCGAACGGCAACAGCGTCGACCGGCAGGGCCGGCTGATCACCTGCGAGCATTCGGGCCGCCGTGTCAGCCGCACCGAGTTCGACGGCTCGGTCACCACGATCGCGTCCAAATGGAAGGGCAAGCGGCTGAATTCGCCCAACGACGCGGTGGTGAAATCCGACGGCTCGATCTGGTTCACCGATCCGAGCTACGGCATCGATACGGATTATGAGGGCGACAGGGCCGAGAGCGAAATCGGCGCCTGCCATGTCTACCGGGTCGATCCCGGCACGGGCGAGGTCGAAGCCGTCATCACCGACATGGTCCGGCCCAACGGCCTGGCTTTCTCGCTCGACGAGAGCAAGCTTTATGTCGTCGATACCGGCCGCACGCATGGCGCGCAGAATCCGGCGCATATGCGGGTTTTCAATGTCGGCAAGGGCGGCAAGAAGGTTTCGGGCGAGAAAATCTTTGCCGACTGCACGGCCGGCCTGTTCGACGGCTTCAGGCTCGACGAGGACGGCCGCATCTGGACGAGTGCCGCCGACGGCATCCATTGCTACGATCCGGACGGCACGCTGATCGGCAAGGTCAAGGTGCCGGAAGTCACCGCCAACTGCGTGTTCGGCGGCAACAAGCTGAATTGCCTCTATATCGCCGGCACCACGTCGCTCTACATGGTGCGGCTGATGGTCAACGGCGCCAAGACATACTGAGACTGGAGCACTGGCTGAGACTGGAGCACTGGCGGCCGTTCGACGGTTTCATCGAAGCGGGTCGCGAGCACGAACATCCCGGGAGGACAAAATGCCATTCGTCAACATCCGCATCGTCAAGGAAGTGATATCAGCCGATCCGGCGGGCAAGAAGGCGGACATCGCCAAAAAGGTGACGGCGGCCATCATGGACGCCACCGGGCTGAGCAACGACGATGTCTGGGTGGTTTTTGAAGAGATCAACGCGCGCGATTGGTACGTTGGGAAGACTGATGTGGAGACGCTGCGAAAGGGCTAGCTCGAAGGTCTGGGGTGGCCGCCGCTCAACGCGAGCGGATAAACTCCGCGAAGGCATTCAGCGCATCATGCATCGCCTGCCGGTTCCCCGGCTCGTCGAGGATGCCCTCCACCTCCGGTGGCTTCTTGCCGAGCAGGGCAATCTCCAGCACGTCGTCGCAAAGTGCGAACGACATGGTGCGCATGATCTCGGCCAGTGCGGCGCGGGCGAACAGCGAGCGCGGCGAGGCGTGTGCCAGCATGGCGGGCTTGGCGACAGCGGCATCGCGCGAGACCAGCCAGTCGAGGGCGTTCTTCAGCCCGCCCGGTACGCCATGGGCATATTCCGGACAGGAGACGATCACGCCGTCGGCTCGGCTGACGGCATCGATCAGTTCGGAGGCTTCGAGCGGCGTCCGCTCGCCCTCGTCGTCGGGATTGAAGATCGGCAGACAGCCAAGCCCGTCATAGACGCTGACGCGGCAGCCGGGCAGTGCGTTGCGCGCCAGTGCTGCGATCAGGGCCGAATTGGTGGAAGCCGCGCGCAGGCTTCCGGAAATGGCAAGGATGTTCAGCAAGATGGACCAGTCAGGACGAATCGTGGGTCGAAAAACCTACCACATCGTCTTCTTGTATTCCTCGTCGAGCCAGCGATCGGTCGCCTCGGCGGAATCGGCAACCGCCAGCTGATCGCGCATGATCTGGCCGAGCGTCGGCAGCGTCGCGCGGTCGTACCAGGTTTCCGGCTTCCACAAATCCGAGCGCATGAAGGCTTTTGCGCAGTGCATGTAGGCGGCCTTGACGCTGACCACGACGACGCTTTGCGGCTCCCTGCCGTCGACGGCGAGCCGTTCGCGCAAATTTGCGTCGACGGTGATGCGGGCATCGCCGTTGACGCGCAGCGTCTCGTTCATGCCGGGAATGAGGAAGAGCAGCCCGACCGAGGGATTGAGGAGGATGTTCTCCAGCGTGTCGAGCCGGTTGTTGCCGGGCCGGTCGGGAATGGCGATGGTGGTGTCGTCGAGAACGGTGGCAAAGCCCGGCTTGTCGCCCTTCGGCGTCACGTCGGCGTTGCCGGCACCGTCGGACGAGCCGATCAGCACGAACGGGCTCTTGCCGATGAAGGAGCGGCAATGGCCGTCAAGTTTTTTCAGCTCCTTGCGGATAGAACCGTCGGTTGGCCGTGGCGTCTTGTAGATCGTCCTCAACTGGTCGTGCGTGGTGATGAATTCCATGTCCCTCTCCCCAGAACGGTTCATTGTCTCACGAACGCAGAACCGCTGTTTCCCTTTGTTTTGACGCAGCTCCGGACACTTTTCTTGGAGTTGCTCTATTTCCCGGCCTTCTCTTCTTTGCCGGCCTTGTCCTCGAGTGAATGACGCAGGATCAGCGGCATCTGGCTGAAGGTGAATAGAAGCGTGATCGGCATGATGCCCCAGACCTTGAAAGTAACCCAGGCGTCGGTGGAAAAATTGCGCCACACCACCTCATTGACGATGGCCAGGAACAGGAAGAACAGGCCCCAGCGGAAGGTCAGTTTCCGCCAGCCATCGGCGTCGAGGCTGAAGGCTGAATCGAAGACATAGCCAAGCAGCGACTTGCCGAAGTAGAGGCCGCCGAGCAGCACGCCGCCGAACAGCGTGTTGACGATGGTCGGCTTCATCTTGATGAAGATGTCGTCCTGCAGATAGAGCGTCAGCGCGCCGAAGATGAAGACGACGACGCCCGACACCATCGGCATGATCGGCAAGGTGCGGGTGAGCAGCCACGAGGCGATCAGCGCGATTGCCGTGGCGGCCATGAACAGCCCGGTGGCAACGAAGATCGGCCCGCCGAACTCGGCCAGAACAGGGAATTTCTGCACCAGCCATCCGCTGCGCGCATTGGCGAAGAAGAACACCATCAACGGCCCAAGCTCGAGCACCAGCTTGAGCAGCGGATTGACGCCTTCCTTCTTCTGCTTCTGCGGGTCCGACGGATCGCGTTCGAGAATGGGTGGGTTCATGGAATCTCTTTCTTGCGCATGATCTGATCCAAAAAGTCTGCACCTTTTTGGGACATGCTTGTTAGGCTACTCCAGCGATCGCCCTGGCGAATTCGCTTGCTGAGAACGGTTCGAGGTCGTCGACCTGTTCGCCGACGCCGATGAAATAAACCGGCAATTTGTGTTTTGCCGCGATCGCCACCAGAATACCGCCGCGTGCCGTGCCGTCCAGCTTGGTCATCACCAGGCCGTTGACGCCGGCGATATTGCGGAAGATCTCGACCTGGTTGAGCGCGTTCTGGCCGGTGGTGGCGTCGACCGTCTGCAGCACGGTGTGCGGTGCTTCCGGATCGAGTTTGCCCAGCACGCGAACGATCTTTTCGAGCTCGGCCATCAGTTCGGTCTTGTTCTGCAGGCGGCCGGCGGTGTCGATGATCAGCACGTCGGAACCGGCTTCCCTGGCCTTCTCGAAGGCGTCATAGGCGAGCCCTGCGGCATCGGCGCCGATCTTGGAGGCGATGACCGGCGATTTCGTCCGCTCGCCCCAGATCTTCAGCTGCTCGATCGCAGCGGCGCGGAAGGTGTCGCCGGCGGCGAGCATCACCGACAGGCCGCCATCGGTGAGCTTGGCGGCGAGCTTACCGATCGTGGTGGTCTTGCCGGTGCCGTTGACGCCGACCACCAGGATGACATGCGGCTTGTGCGAGAGATCGAGCTCCAGCGGCATGGCGACATGGGTCAGCACTTTTTCCACCTCGGCCGCCATGATGGCGCGGACCTCGGTGTCGGAGACGTCCTTGCCGTAGCGGCTGGCGGCCAGCGCGTCGGTAACGCGCAAGGCCGTTTCCATGCCGAGATCGGCGCGGATCAGCACATCCTCCAGATCCTGCAGCGTCTCCTCATCCAGCTTGCGCTTGGTGAAGACGCCGGCAATGTTGCCGGTGAGCTCCTTGGAGGAGCGGGCAAGCCCGTCCTTCATGCGCTGGAACCAGGAGCGCCTCGGTGCCGGTTCGGGCGCCTTCTGCGGCTCGGCTTTCTGCTCGACCTTCTTGGTGACGGTCACCTTGCCGGGGGCGGCTTTCGGCTCCGGCGCGGGTTGTGGAAGAGGCTGCGGCTCGGGCGCGATTTCCGCAATGACCGGCTGCGATTCGACCGGGGCCGGCTGGCGAATGAGAGGTGCGATTTCGGCGGCGGGCGCTTCGGCCACGAGAGCAGCCGGCATGGCTTCCACGGGTGGCGCCGAATCTTTCGCAAGTTCGTGCTGCCCCTCACCCCTACCCTCTCCCCGTGAAGGACGGGGAGAGGGAGGCGTCAGCGTTGAGGCTTCGTCTTCGATGTTTGCAAGAGGAGGCGCAGCTTCACCGCTAGCCCCCTTCTCCCCGTCTCTATACGGGGAGAAGGTGCCGGCAGGCGGATGAGGGGCTGCGCTGACCTCTGAAGACGGCTGAAGAGGGGACGGCGCCGGTGTCGGCACCTCGATCGGGGCTGGTGTTTCGGCTGGGACCTCGACAGGCGTCGGCACTTCGACCGGGGCCGGCTCCGGCTGCTTTTCCGGCCGCGACGGGATGATCTCCGGCTCGGCCGGCGCCGGAGCAGGGACTTCTTGCGGCTGCGGTTCGGGCGTGGGTTCCGGAACGGCGGGGGGGGGT
>NZ_RZQI01000182.1:0-8241 GCF_003998335.1 Mesorhizobium sp. M7A.F.Ca.CA.002.05.1.1
GTGCTCGACGGTTATGAGGCGGCGCAGAAGGCGAACGGCAAGCGCGACAGCCGTCACCGCGTCGAGCACATCGAGGTCACCACCACCGCTGATGTGCCGCGTTTCGCCGAACTCGGCGTCATTGCCTCCATGCAACCGCCGCATCCGCCGGGCGCAATGGATTTTCCACTGGAGCCGACGGTATCGCGCATCGGGCCGGCGCGCTGGCCGCTGAGCTATGCGTGGCGGACCTTGAAGGATGCCGGCGCGCATGTCGTCTTCGCATCGGATTGGCCGGTGTCGCCGATCGATCCGATCCTGGGCATTCAGGCGGCAGTGTTGCGCAAACCGTGGGCAGAAAGAGACCCGGACCAGAGTTTCTCACTGCATGAAGCGATCGCCGGTTACACGATCGAGGGCGCCTACGCCGAATTCGCCGAGCACCGCAAGGGCACGCTGAAATCAGGCTACATGGCCGATCTGGTGGTTTTGTCGATGGATATCGAGAACACCGCCCCGGCCGACCTGCACAAGGTGCGGCCGGTGACGACGATTTGCGGCGGCAAGGTCACCTATCAGGCCTGACTATGGCATGGGGCTTGCAGGCCTCAATGACTGATTGAACTGTGACCCAATGCCGGGCTTGCCAACCCACCGGCCATGTGGTCACATCGAACAGGGGAAGAGCTCCGCCAGCAAGAGCGGGGTCAACAGTGAGGCGTAATCGTGCCGGACAAACCGGATCGGAATGCGATTGAAGTAGTAAACGTCAGAAAAATTTTCGGATCAGGTGAGGGGCAGGTAGCTGCCCTCGACACGGTCTCGGTATCTATCCGCGAGAACGAATTCTTCACGTTGCTGGGGCCATCCGGCTGCGGCAAGACGACGTTGCTCAGGCTGATCGCCGGCTTCGACTTTCCAACCGCCGGTGAGATCCTGCTCTACGGCCAGGACATCGCGCCGCTGCCGCCCTTCAAGCGGCCGGTCAACACCGTGTTCCAGTCCTACGCGCTGTTCCCGCATATGACGGTGGCCGACAATATCGGCTTTGGCCTGGAAATGCTGGGCAAGCCGAAGGCCGAGATCAAGGCGCGCGTCGCCGAGATGCTGAAGCTGGTCAAGATGGAAGCTCTCGCCGGCCGCCGCACCGGCCAGATTTCCGGCGGCCAGCAGCAGCGCGTGGCTCTGGCGCGGGCGCTGGCGCCGCAGCCGAAGGTGCTGTTGCTCGACGAACCGCTGTCGGCGCTCGACTTCAAGCTGCGCAAGGACATGCAGATCGAATTGAAACGACTGCAGCATGAGACCGGCATCACCTTCATCTTCGTCACCCATGACCAGGAAGAAGCGCTGACGATGTCGGATCGCATTGCGGTGATGTCGGCGGGCAAGATCCTGCAGGTCGGCTCGCCGTGGGACATCTACGACAAGCCGGCGGAGCGCTTCGTCGCCGACTTCATCGGTGAAACCAACTTTCTCACCGCCGCGGTCTCGAACATCGGCAATGGCAAGGCGCGCGCCACACTCAAATCCGGCGCGACCATCGAGGCGACCGTTGCCGAGGGCTTCCAGCCGAAGGACAACGCCACCGTGGTGGTGAGGCCCGAGCATGCCAAGCTGACCAAGGACAAGGGCGAATTGTCCGGCACTGTCGACAACATCGTCTATTTCGGCACCGACACTCATATACATGTGCGGCTCGACAGCGGCGAGGTCTTCACCGTGCGCCAGCAGAACACGCGCAGCGCCGGTTGCGGCTTCGAGCGCGGCGACAAGGTCGGCATCGTGATCGGCAATGACGCCGCGCAAGTGGTGAGGGACTGATGGCGAGCGCGGAAGAAGTCGCCAAGGAAGCCGAACGCAGAGATATCCGCGATCGGTGGGTGCTGTCGGCGCCGGCACTGATCATCATCTTCCTGGCGGCGTCCGGCCCGCTGCTGATCGTCGTGATCTATTCCTTCCTGACGCCGGGGCCCTATGGCGGCGTGGTGTGGAAATTCTCCACCGATGGCTGGCTGTCGGTGCTGTTGCAGCGCGACATCTTCGACGACACTCTGGCCTTCGCCGATGCGCATTTGTCGATCTTCTGGCGTTCGATAAGCCTGTCGTTCTACACCACCGTGCTGACGTTGTTCTTCGGCTTCCCCACAGCCTATTTCATCGCCACGCGACCGCCGAAGACGCGCGAGGTCTGGGTTTTCCTCGTCACCATTCCGTTCTGGACGAATCTCCTGATCCGCACCTTCGCCATGCAGCAGGTGATCCGCAACGAAGGGCTGGTCAACACCGCGCTGATGGCGCTCGGCATCATCAAGCAACCGCTGCAGATCATGAATACCGACGCGGCCATCTTGCTCGGCATGATCTATGTCTACCTACCTCTGATGGTGCTGCCGATCTACGCCTCGATGGAGAAGCTCGACTTCCGGCTGGTCGAGGCCGGATATGACCTCTACGCCGGTCGCTGGCAGGTTCTGCGCCGCATCGTCTTCCCGTTGATCAAGCCCGGCGTCATAGCCGGCTCGATACTGGTCTTCATTCCCTCGCTTGGCGCCTATGTCATTCCGCGGGTGCTGGGCGGCGGCAAGAACATGATGCTCGGCAACCTGATCGAACTGCAGTTCGGCGCAGGCCGTAACTGGCCGCTTGGCGCGGCCATCTCAATTACGCTCATGGTGCTGGTGATGATCGCGCTCCTGTTCTACGTGCGCAACGCATCCCGGTCGGAGGGAGCCCATGGCTAAGCGTCCGTTCGACATCCAGGCGCAACCCGGCTTCGGGTTCATGGCGCTTCTGACCTTCTTCGCGCTCTATCTGCCGATCGCGGCGCTCGTCACCTATTCGTTCAACACGGCGGATTCGCTTTCGCGCTGGGATGGCGTCTCACTGCGCTGGTTTATTTCGGCCTGGCACAATTCGGCTGTGCAGGACGCCTCCGTCCGCTCGCTCGTGCTGGCAGTCTCGGCCGCCGCGCTATCGACGATCGCCGCCACCATGGCTGCTCTGGCCACGACCCGCACGCGGCCCTATCCCGGCCTTACCTTCAAATACGCCTTCATCAACCAGCCGCTGATGGTGCCGGAGATAGTCACCGGCGTCGCGCTCCTGATCGTGTTCTCGCGCATCAAGGTCTGGACCGGTTACTCAGGACTCGGTTACCTGATCGCCGCCCACACCGCCTTCTGCATCCCGTTCGCTTACCTGCCGATCCGGGCGCGGCTGGACAGCATGGACCTGACGCTGGAGCGCGCAGCCGCCGACCTATACGCCACGCCCTGGAAAGCCTTCCGTTTCGTGACGCTGCCGCTCTTGAGGCCGGCCATCATCGCGGGCTTCATGCTCGCCTTCGTCATTTCGCTCGACGATGTGGTCATCACCGAATTCGTCAAGTCCGGCGGCCAGGATACGCTGCCCACCTACATGCTCGGCCAGTTGCGGCGCGAAACGAGCCCGGAAATCAATGCGATCGCCACGGTATTTCTTGCGCTGTCGGTGGTGCTCGTAACCGTGTTCTACTTCGTCAATAGGCGCAAGCCATAACCAACGATTGCCAAACGGGAGAATAGCAATGAAATGGAAGACCACGGCTGCCACGGCGGTATTCGCAATGTTTGCCTTTGCGGGCAGCGCGTATGCGGAAGGCGAACTCAGCATCTTTAATTGGGGCGACTACACTAGCCCCGAGATGATCAAGAAGTTCGAGGATACCTATAAGGTCAAGGTGACGACCACCGACTACGACTCCAACGACACCGCGCTAGCAAAGGTACGCGCCGGTGGTCATGGCTTCGACATTGTGGTGCCGTCGGCCAACTACGTGCCGATCTGGGTGAAGGAAGGGCTTCTGCTTGAGGCCCGGCCCGACCAGATGGAGAACTTCAAGAATGTCGACGAGCGCTGGGTGAACGTTCCCTGGGATCCGGGCCGTCATTATACGGTTCCGTGGCAGTGGGGCGTGACCGGCATCGGCGTCAACACAAAGGTCTATGACGGCGACATCAACACCTCGGCCATCTTCCTCGATCCGCCGAAGGAACTGGTTGGCAAGATCAATGTCGCGCCGGAAATGAACGACGTGCTGTTCGCCACCATCAAGTATCTGGGCGGCAACTGGTGCACGGACGACAAGGAATTGCTCAAGAAAGTGCGCGACAAGCTGGTGGAGGCCAAGCCGAAATGGCTGGCCATGGATTATAGCGTGACCGATAAGCTACCGGCCGGCGACTATTCGGCCGTCTACTACTGGAACGGCGCCATCATGCGCTCGCGCATCAAGAACCCCGACATCAAGTTCGGCTACCCGAAGGAGGGCTTCCCCTTTTTCATGGACAGTGTTGCCATCCTCAAGGATGCCAAGAATGTCGACAACGCCAAGCTGTTCATGAACTTCATCATGGATCCCGAGAACGCCGCCATGATCTCCGCCTTCGCCAAATATGCCAATGGCATCAAGGGCTCGCAGGCATTCTTGCCAGCCGACATGAAGGATGCGCCCGAACTGGTGGTACCGCCAGAACTGGAGAAAGCGGGCGAGTTCCTCACCCCTTGCTCGCCTGAGGTGCAGCAACTCTACACGCGCATCTGGACGGACGTTCAGAAATAGCGGCACTCCGCCTTCTTCCGCGCGAGTTGGAAGACGGCGGGTCAAGGGCCGTATGAGGGGTAGCGCTGAATTCGCAGCGTTCGCGCCGCCCCTCACCTGGCCTGCCGGCATTGCTCTTCGCCATGGCGTCGGGCGTTCGTCACTCGAAAGGCCCAATCGGGGGCTTTTTCGTCCGCTGTGCAGACCGCCCTCATTCAAGTGAACTGAAGAGCGGCATGCGGCGGCAGGGGATTCTCATGCAGTCATACCGCAACAGCGACGCGCGGCCGCCGATCATGCAGGGCTCGCCGCCCGCCATGGTACCGCCGAAGCTCGACTGGGACCGGCCGCCGTGGAACCGCTGGGCGTTCCAGCACATCCGTGAAATTCTGCCGACCGCCGAAGTCTGGCGCGGCAATGGCCATCGCCACCGCTTCGAACGCGCCGAGGTTGATCTCGACGGGCTGGCGGTCGAGGACAGCGAGGGCATGCCGACGACGCTCGCCGGGTTGCTCGACGAGACCTATACGGACGGCTTTCTGGTGCTCAAGGACGGCAAGGTCGCCTATGAGCGCTATTTCAACGGCATGGATGAGCGCACGCTGCACTTGTCGCAGTCGATGGCGAAGTCCGTTACCGGTTCGGTGTTCGGCATACTGGTCGGGCGCGGCCTGATCGATCCGGCCAGACTGGTAACAGATTACCTGCCGGAACTCGGCGTTACCGGCTGGACCGGCGCCAGCGTCCAGCATGTGCTGGACATGACCAGCGGCGTCCGTTTCTCAGAGGAATATACCGACCGCTATTCCGACATCGGCCAGGTCGATGTCGCCACCGGCTGGAAGCCGGTGCCGCTGGACAGCGATCCGGCCTTTCGTTGGCCCTCGCACATGTTCGAGCTGATCCTCGGCTTGAAGGACACGATCCGCCCGCACGGGGCTCAATTCGAATACCGCTCGATCGAGACCGACGTGCTTGCCTTCATCATGGAGCGGGTGACAGGCAAACGGCTGCCGCAGGTGGTTTCGGAAGAACTCTGGCAAAAGCTCGGCGCTGATGAAAGCGCCTGCTTCACGGTCGATAGCGCCGGCTATGCGGTGGCCGACGGTGGCTTCAACGCGACGCTGCGCGACTATGGCCGCTTCGGCCAGCTGATCCTCGACAATGGTGGCGGCGTCGTGCCGGCCGGCTGGGTCGAGGCGACGCGCAACGGCAGGCATGGGCCGGACTTCAGCCCCAGCCTGCCGGAGGGCAGCTATCGCAACCAGTTCTGGATCGAGGATCCGCGCTCGCGCGCACTGATGTGCCGCGGCGTGTTCGGTCAGATGATCCATATCGACTGGAACACCGGAATGGTCGTGGTGAAGCTTTCGACCTGGCCGGATTTCGCCAATGGTGCCTATTCCATAGCGACGCTGAAGGCCGTGCACGCTATCGCCACGGCACTTCGCTGAGCCCCCACAAAGAAAAAACGACCCGGAAGGAAACGCCATGACCGGCAAGACCGTGTTCGAGACCCGCTATGGCTTCCGGCGCAACCAGGTGGTGCTCGCCAACTGGCGCGAGAACCCCTTCAACCGGTGGTCGTTCCAGAACCTCGGCGAACTGGTGCCGACCGCCCGCGTGGCGGCGACGTCGGGCGTTGTCGAAACCCCCGTGCGCGATATGGGCGGCCTGCTCGGCGAAAAGGTCGCGATCGCCGGCACATCGGAGACAGTGGCTGAATTTCTCGCGCGTTCGAGCACCGACGCACTGACGGTGATGAAAGACGGCAAGATCGTCGGCGACTGGTTCGCCCCGCATATGGATTTCGGCGCCCGCCACATCATCTTTTCGATCAGCAAGTCGCTGACCGCCATCATTGCCGGCATTCTGGAAGGCGAGGGCGTATTCGACCCGGAAGCGCCGGTGACGGCCTACATCCCTGAAGCCGCCGGCTCGGCCTATGGCGATGCGAGCGTGCGGCATGTGCTCGACATGAGCGTCAGCCTCGATTTCGAGGAAGCCTATCTCGATCCGGAGAGCGCTTTCGCCCGCTATCGTCGCGCCACGCTGTGGAATCCGGGCGGCGGCACGGAGAGCCTGCGCGAATTCATTTTGACCTTGCAACGCCTTGCAGAGCCGCATGGCCAGACCTTCCGCTACCGCTCGCCGAATTCCGACCTGCTCGGACTGCTGCTCGAGCGCGCGTCGGGCCAGCGGTTCACCGACCTGATGCGCGAGAAGCTGTGGCTGCCGCTCGGCGCTGTCGGCGAAGCCTCGATCGGCGTCGACATGGAAGGCACGGCGCGCACGGCCGGCGGTATTTCGGTGACGCCGCGCGACCTGGCGCGTGTTGGCGAGATGATGCGGCAAGGCGGGGTGGCCAATGGCCGCCGCATCGTGCCGGAAGCCTGGGTGCGCGATACGGTTGCTAGCGGCGGCAGTTCCGACGCTTGGCAGCGCGGCGCGATGCAGCCGCTGTTCCCGAAGGGCCGCTATCGCAACAAATGGTACCAGACGGGCTTGCCGAACGGCGCCTATTGCGGCATCGGCATTCATGGCCAGTGGCTGTATGTCGATCCCAGGACCAAAGTGGTGATCGCCAAGATGTCGTCGCAGCCCGAGCCGGTCGACGATCCGCTCGATGTCGAGATCGTCGCCTTCTTCGAGGCGCTGAGCCGGATGGTCTGATCCTCGCTTGGCCGCCACATTAGCGCGCGCTTTCCTGTGGACCCGCCGGGCTCATGGAAACGCGGCGGTTGGCGGACCGGACGTCTGCGCCTATGGTCGCCGCTCTTTGGACGAGAGCAGGTACGACATGGCATCCGACATCAAGCGCATTGCAGCCATCATCGCGGCCGAGATCAGCGCGCGGCCCGAACAGGCGGCCGCGGCGATTGAACTGCTCGATGAGGGCGCGACAGTGCCGTTCGTGGCGCGCTACCGCAAGGAAGTCACCGGCGGGCTCGACGACACGCAATTGCGCGATCTTGCCGAACGCCTTGCCTATCTGCGTGAGCTCGATGCGCGCCGCGACAGCATCCTTGGCTCGATCCGCGAACAGGGCAAGCTGACCGAGGAGCTTGAAGGCAAGATCGTCGCCGCCAGCACCAAGGCGGAACTTGAGGACATCTACCTGCCCTACAAGCCCAAGCGCCGGACCAAGGCCGAGATCGCCAGGGAGCGCGGGCTGGGGCCGCTGGCCGAAGCCATCTTGGCGAACCGCTCATTGGTGCCTGCCGAACTGGCACTGGCCTATGTCAGCGAAGAGGTGGCCGATACCAAGGCAGCGCTCGAAGGGGCGCGCGACATCCTGTCGGAACAATTCGCCGAGAATGCCGATCTGGTCGGAAAATTGCGCAGCTACATGAAGGAGCGCGCCTTCATGCGCGCCAGGGTGGTCGACGGCAAGCAGGAAGCCGGTGCGAAATTCTCCGACTATTTCGACCATGTCGAGCGCTGGGCAAATGTGCCGAGCCATCGCGCGCTGGCGATGCTGCGTGGCCGCAACGAGGAGGTGCTTTCGCTCGACATCGAGGTCGATGCCGATGATACGTCGCCGGTGAAGCCGGTCGAGCGGATGATCGCCAATGCCTATGCCATCGGAGGCAGCCTGCCGGGTGACCGCTGGCTGATGGAGGTGGCGGGCTGGACCTGGCGGATAAAACTGTCGCTGCACCTGACTCTCGATTTGATGCGCG
>NZ_RZQI01000183.1:0-8226 GCF_003998335.1 Mesorhizobium sp. M7A.F.Ca.CA.002.05.1.1
CCTCGGCCGCGACCCGCCGGCCGGCAAGGTCGCGCGCCGCCGCAAATGTGGCATTGCCGAGCGCCAGCAAGGCGTAGACCGAAATGCCTTGCATGGTCGGCTGCGCCACCATCAGCGCTCCAACGAAGCCGAGCCCGATCAGCGCCATGCGCCGGCCGCCGATCCGCTCGCCAAACAGGATCGAGGAGCCGACCAGCATCAAGAGCGGCGTGATCTGTCCGAGCGCGGTAGAATCGGCGATCTGCATGTTGGCGAGCGCGACGACATAGCAAAGGATCGCCGCCAGCTCGAGCATGTTCCGGCTCAGTACGCGCTTGTCGAAGATCAGCGGGATCTGCTTGCCGTAGCCCAGCGCGAACAACAGCGGGAAGCCCCAGAGGGCTGCCGCGGCACCGCGCAGAAACAACACTTCGTAGGACGGCAGGCCTGCTGTCGCGAGCTTCATCATCGTGTCGTTGACGAGATACGACCCCGTCGAGACGATCATGAACAGCGGGCCGCGGATAGAGGCAGGGATGAAATGCATCCGGCCACAAGATCAGAGGCGGGTGGTGGCGGCAAGAGGTGCCAATGGGGCAGCGCCGCTCAGCAACGCCACCAATTCGCTCTGACGGCCGGTGCCGGTCTTGTAGAAGACGCGCTCAAGGTAGGTACGGGCGGTTTTGACCGTGATCCCGTGGTCAAGTGCCGCCGCTTTCAGCGGACGGCCGGATACCAGCGATGCGGCAAGCTTTGCCTCGGCCGGAGACAGATCGAAGAGCGCGCTCAGAATTTGCGGCGACGGCTCTTGGTTGCCCATGCGGATCGACGCTGCAACGACAAGGATGTTTGCACCTGCGAATATGTCCCTTGCCGATCGGCGAAGCGGCAACACATGCAGGACGACAGCGGGTTGATCGATCGTCTGGCGAACGGGAATGGACCTGACGATTGGCACGATGGCAGCCGAAGTGCTCCTGACTGCCTCCTGGAACAGCAAATCGGCTTTCGGATCGCCGATTGCCAAGCCGTCATACGCCAGCGGCTGAAAAATGGACGGCAACGCATCGAACAGTCCGTTGGTGCCAACCACCTGTCCGCCGGCCGACATGACTGCGGCAGGAAGCCCAACGCTCTGCAGGGCCGATACGGTGGCCAACGCCCGCTCCAGGCCAAGCCTTGCCGCAACAAGCCCGGCGCGGGCAAGATGCGGGCGAAGGACGTTGAGCGAGGCGATGGAGGTTGGGTCATGCGGACCGTCCTGCAGACGACGCTCCACACTGTAGATCACGACCTCGCCATTGGTCATCGGTATGACCATGCCGGTTTGCCAGCCCAATCCGTACCTGATCAATTCGTGTCTCATCGGATCGGTTTCCAATTCGTCCGGACTGAAGAGTTCGACGTCGCGAAGAAACCCATCGACACTAGGCTTCCAGCGCAACGGACGATCGTTGTTTCGCCACGCGTCGGAAGAGAATTCAATCAGCGCATCCATAATCGATGCCGATGCCGCAAACCGCGGCGGATGAGCCTCGCTGGCGACCAGCAAGGCGCCGCCTACCGATCCCGACATCGTGCTCAAGCCGTCAAGCACCACCGGCCACAGCTCTGGCACGAATGCGGCTTCGTAGATTCGGTCGATCAGATCTTCCATGAAAGTTGCCCCTCAATCGGCACGGGAACGAACGATCCGCCCAGCCATCGCGCTAGCGATATGAATGACCTGTATCGGCTGAGCAAACCAGATATTCGCCATATCGACAAGCGCCCGATCCTCGGCTTCGGATCCAGTATGCAACGCCCATTCCATTTGACGGTTCGCCTTCCTATATCTGCGTCTCATCCCGCAATCGGATCGATGGTTCGGACTGAGTGAGACGGCACCCGGCCAAAAGACGCTTGTGTTTTTTGGCCTTTGTCGCTAATCGCCCCGCATTCGACTGAACTGAAGGTCTTCGACCGAACTGAAGATCCGGGCCGTCCAAGGAAAGAGACAATGGCAAAAGGTAAATTCGAGCGTAACAAGCCTCACGTGAACATCGGCACGATTGGCCACGTCGACCATGGCAAGACGTCGCTGACGGCGGCGATCACCAAGTATTTTGGCGAATACAAGCGCTACGACCAGATCGACGCCGCCCCTGAGGAAAAGGCGCGCGGCATCACGATCTCGACGGCGCACGTCGAATATGAGACGGCTACCCGCCACTATGCTCACGTCGACTGCCCCGGCCACGCCGACTATGTGAAGAACATGATCACCGGTGCCGCGCAGATGGACGGCGCGATCCTGGTCGTGTCGGCTGCCGACGGCCCGATGCCGCAGACCCGCGAGCACATCCTGCTGGCGCGTCAGGTCGGCGTGCCGTCGATCGTGGTGTTCCTGAACAAGGTCGACCAGGTCGACGACGCCGAGCTGCTCGAATTGGTCGAGCTCGAGGTTCGCGAGCTTCTGACCAAGAACGAGTTCCCCGGCGACGACATTCCGATCGTCAAGGGTTCGGCTCTGGCTGCGCTGGAAGATTCCGACAAGAAGATCGGTGAAGACGCGATCCGCGAGCTGATGGCTGCGGTCGATGCCTACATTCCGACGCCGGTTCGTCCGCTCGACAAGCCGTTCCTGATGCCGATCGAAGACGTGTTCTCGATCTCGGGCCGCGGCACGGTCGTGACCGGCCGCGTCGAGCGCGGCGTGGTCAAGGTCGGCGAGGAGCTGGAGATCATCGGCATCCGTCCGACGACCAAGACGACCTGCACGGGCGTCGAGATGTTCCGCAAGCTGCTCGATCAGGGCCAGGCCGGCGACAACATCGGCGCGCTGCTGCGCGGCGTTGATCGTGAAGGTGTCGAGCGCGGCCAGGTTCTGGCCAAGCCGGGCACGGTGAAGCCGCACAAGAAGTTCGTGGCCGAAGCCTACATCCTGACCAAGGATGAAGGTGGCCGTCACACGCCGTTCTTCACCAACTACCGTCCGCAGTTCTACTTCCGCACGACCGACGTGACCGGCATCGTGTCGCTGCCGGAAGGCACCGAAATGGTGATGCCGGGCGACAACATCACGGTCGATGTCGAGCTGATCGTGCCGATCGCCATGGAAGAGAAGCTGCGCTTCGCTATCCGTGAAGGCGGCCGCACCGTCGGTGCCGGCATCGTCGTCACCATCAAGGAATAATCGAGCCCGGCATTCGCCGGATCGACAAGAAAAGGGCGGTCTTCGGGCCGCCCTTTTCTTTTGCGAGGCTATCGGTTGCGGCCCAGTCGGCCGAACCCTGTTGCAAGGCTCCGGGCCTCGACTAGTATAGGTTGCATCGAGGGGCTTTTTTCAAATGGTTCCAAGGCGGTTTTTCCATCGTCGGGCATTGTGGCCGCTGGCTCTGACCTGGCTGCTCGCATTGCTTGCCGCAGGCCCGGGAGCCTTTGCGGCGGATGCGGCGCCGGATCTTGGGCCGACGATGCGGTTCGGCATCGTTCGCAGCAACGCACCGGGGTGCGAGCCGATCTGCCCGGAATGGATATCGGCCGAGGGCTCGATAGAAGCCGGCACGCCGGCACTCTTCAAACGCATGCTGAAGACGCTTGGTGGGCGGAAACTGCCTGTTGTCGTCGATTCTCCCGGCGGCAATGTCGAGGCGGCGCTGACGCTTGGCCGGCTGATCCGCAAGAACAAGTTCGATATCGCCATCGGCAAGACGGTGTTTTCCAGCTGCCAGCCCGATGCGAAGGGCTGCCAGGGCCGTGACGCCCGCTACTTCGGCGATGTCATCGACTATGGCGCCATGTGCAATTCCGCCTGTCCTCTGATGTTTGCCGGCGGTATCAGGCGGGTGGCCGGCGAATGGGCCTATCTCGGCGTCCATCAGATCACCACGACCTACATCCGTACGAAATTGCAATACCGGACCACCTATCGCGTCGTGGGAGGCAAGAAGAAGATCCTCAACACAAAGATCGTCAGCCGCAAGAACGCCGGCAGCTACAAGACCTACGAGATGAGCAAGGCGGTTGAGAAAAAGCTGGCGGCCTACCTGAAACAGATGGGCATCGAACAAAGCATGCTCGAAACGATGAAGGGCACCCCGGCCAGCGAAATCCACCAGATCGCCCTCGACGACATGCTGGCGATGAAGCTGGTCACCAGCACGGACGCTGTAGGCGTGTTGACCGCGGCAAGCCTGTGCGAGCCCGGTCGCCTGGCCGCGAATTGCCGGGAAATGCCGGGGAACAAGCCTGACGGCCTGACGGCGACCGCGGATAAGTCTGCTCCGCCGGCGATCGAACCCGAGGCGGCGCGGCGCGATGAGGACATGCGCTTCGTTGTCGTTCGCGGCACCAATCCACTCTGCAATCCAGACTGCCCGGAATGGATTTCGGCGGAAGGTGCGATCACCCCCCGGACCCCGCAGAAGCTGCGCCAATTGCTCGCCATGCTTGGCAAACGGCAACTGCCTGTCGTGATCAGTTCGAGGGGAGGCGACCTGCTCAGCGCCCTGGCGGCAGGACGGCTTATCCATGAAAAGAAGCTCGACGTCGCCGTTGGCCGCACCGATTTCGTCGGCTGTGACCCAGGGGCGTGGAATTGCCTGGCCAAAGAGGGCGCCTATGCCGGGCTGAGCATCGATGCCGGCGTGGAGTGCGATTCGGCCTGCGCGCTGATGCTTGCCGGCGGCATCAGGCGGTTTGTCGGTCCCCAGGCGCGGCTTAGCCTTTACCCGATGGGGCAAAAGCAGATGGTCAAGGCCTATCTCGAGGAGATGGCGATCGGTCCCGCCCTGTTCGCAGCGATCGAGCGGCGCTCGGTCGAGCGCCGGCTGGAACCCGGCATGATGCTGAAGGTCGGCCTGACGACCGGCCTGCAATCGGTCGACGCGCTGACCGGTGCCACCATTTGCGAGGCGGTGCCAAGACCCGAGAATTGCCGGATCCGGCCTTCCGCCAATGCCGAGGCTGATGCGCCGGCCAAATTGTAGTGTGCGGCGGAGCCGGAAACCGGGCATGAGGCAGCTTGAGCCGCTTCCGATTGTTCCGCTATCGTCGCTGCTGGCGGCGCCAGGCAGGCGGAGGATCGATGCCGGCCTGGGTTGGGGCGTGCCGGGCGGCCCCTATAAGCCACCGGTACGAAACCATGATCGGCACGAAACGTATCGGGCGCAGGCATCCGGAATAACGCCACAATAGGGCGGAATGCTGCACTGGCCTGCAACCGTGAACGGTCCCGAGATGCTGATCGCCCATCTTCCAAGTGGCTATATTCTCGGAACGTTCATGCGCAGGCAGTGGCCTGGCAGCCCGGCTATCGTCGGGGCCGCCATAGTCGGCAGTGTCATCCCCGATATCGATATGCTGTATTTCCATTTCATCGACGGCGGACGCACCCGCCATCACTCCTATATGACGCATTGGCCGCTGTTCTGGGCGGCCGCAGGGGCGCTGTCGTTGCTATTCGTCAGCTGGCGCGCCCGCTCGTATCTGGCAGCCACGGCTGCCTTCTTTGCCGCCGCCATGCTGCATATGGTCCTCGATACGCTGGCGTCGCCGATATTGTGGCTGATGCCATTCGATCGGCGGGCGTTCGAACTCGTCACTGTACCGGCGGACTTCAGCAATTGGGTGCTCAGCTTTTTGCTGCACTGGACGTTCGCATGCGAACTCCTGATATGCGGCTGGGCGCTTTGGCTTGCACGCGGGCGACCGCAGCCTGCCACGAATGCCGCTTGAGGACGCTCCACATCGAAGAGGGCAGGCGACGTCTCTCTCAATCACGCCACCGCGCGCTGGCGACTTCAGGCCGGAGCTTGGGATCGACCCGGATGGCCTTGTCGGGATTAAGGCGCGTTTGCTTGCAAACCGCTCTTTACAGAGCGTGCGGAAGCTTTTAGGAAGCGCCTTCTGCGCCGACATGCGCACGATACGGGCATAGCTCAGTTGGTAGAGCGGCGGTCTCCAAAACCGCAGGTCGTAGGTTCGAGCCCTGCTGCCCGTGCCATTTCTTGGAATGGCATTCAACGCAATGTTTCGCCGTTTCGAAATGGCGTTTCAAAGCGATATTTCCATGCTCTGGCCTTTGAAAATCGGCGACCCGCTTGCCATATAGGGTCGATTGGGGCATAAGAGCGCCATAGCCGGGACGGAACGACTGGATGGTTCCGAGGCGGTGTTTGGTCATAAAGCGGAGACTTGCCACTTGCGTGGATCAAGAATCGGTTTTATGTAGACGAAACAGACACGCGACGCGTGGAGCTGGGAAACCGGCTTTACGCGTCTGATTTGCATGGGCGAAATGATTGCGCTGATTCGGCGCGAGATTGGGCTCAGGCGGCACGTCCCGGCCAGCGGGATCATCCAGGAGACCCGGCCAACGGGTCTTGAAGACAGAGCGGCATATGGCTTCGAAAACCACAAATCCTTTCGTCTTTCTCCAGCAGGTTCGCGCGGAGACCGCCAAGGTGACTTGGCCGTCGCGACGCGAAACGATGATCTCGACGGTGATGGTTCTGGCCTTCGCAGTGATCGCGATGATCTTTTTCTTCACCGCCGATCAGCTCATGGGCCTTGCGGTCGAACAGATTCTGGGCATCGGACGCTAAGTCCGGCGATTACGGAGAAGTCTTGAAATGACCGCGCGCTGGTACATCGTCCACGCTTATTCGAACTTTGAAAAGAAGGTCGCCGAGGATATCGAGAACAAGGCCAAGCAGAAGGGCCTGTCCGCCGACATCCACCAGATCGTGGTTCCGACCGAGAAGGTCGTCGAAGTTCGCCGCGGCCGCAAGGTCGATGCCGAGCGCAAGTTCTTCCCGGGCTATGTGCTGCTGAAGGCCAATTTGACCGACGCCGTGTTCTCGCTGGTCAAGAACACACCGAAGGTCACCGGCTTCCTGGGCGACTCCAAGCCGGTGCCGATCACCGAGGCGGAAGCCCAGCGCATCCTGAACCAGGTGCAGGAAGGCGTCGAGCGGCCCAAGCCCTCGGTCACGTTCGAGATCGGCGAAGCGATCCGCGTTTCGGATGGTCCGTTCGCGTCGTTCAACGGTTTCGTCCAGGAAGTGGACGAGGAGCGGGCGCGGCTCAAGGTGGAAGTTTCGATCTTCGGGCGCGCCGTGCCGGTCGATCTGGAATTCGGACAGGTCGAAAAGGGCTGATCCGAAATCCCTGACGCCGGTTTGGCGATCAGGGGAGGCGGCGCGGAAGCGCGCGGCCTGAGACGGTGGGAGGCGAGTGCGGCTTTAGCCGGCTGCGCGAACCGCACCACCAGACTGCAACCGCCGGCATGACCGGCATAGACAAAGGCAGGAAAAGAGATGGCTAAGAAAATTGCAGGCCAGCTCAAGCTCCAGGTGAAAGCGGGATCGGCGACGCCGTCTCCCCCGATCGGCCCGGCGCTTGGTCAGCGTGGCATCAACATCATGGAATTCTGCAAGGCGTTCAACGCGCAGACCCAGGAAATGGAAAAGGGATCGCCGGTTCCGGTCGTCATCACCTACTATCAGGACAAGTCCTTCACCTTCGTCATGAAGACGGCGCCGGTGAGCTACTTCCTGAAGAAGGCGGCGAACCTGACGTCCGGTTCCAAGGAGCCGGGCAAGGTCAAGGCCGGTACGGTTTCGCGTGACAAGGTCCGCGAGATTGCCACCGCGAAGATGAAAGACCTGAACGCAAACGACGTCGAAGCGGCCATGCGCATGGTCGAGGGCTCCGCCCGCTCGATGGGTCTGGAAGTGGTGGGCTAAGATCATGGCAAAGATTGCAAAGCGCGTATCGAAGACCCGCGAAGGCATCGATCCCAACAAGGCTTATGCCCTGGGCGATGCGCTGAAGCTGCTCAAGGACCGTTCCTCGGTGAAGTTCGATGAGACCATCGAAGTCGCCATGAACCTCGGCGTCGACCCGCGCCATGCCGACCAGATGGTCCGCGGCGTGGTCAACCTGCCGAACGGCACCGGCCGCTCGGTGCGTGTCGCCGTGTTCGCCCGTGGCGACAAGGCCGACGAAGCGCGCGCCGCCGGCGCCGACATCGTCGGTGCCGAGGATCTGGTCGACATCGTCCAGAAGGGCACGATCGATTTTGATCGCTGCATCGCCACGCCGGACATGATGCCGCTCGTCGGTCGTCTGGGCAAAGTGCTCGGCCCGCGCGGCATGATGCCGAACCCGAAGGTCGGCACCGTCACCACCGACGTTGCCGCCGCCGTCAAGGCATCCAAGGGCGGCGCCGTCGAGTTCCGTGTCGAGAAGGCTGGCATCGTC
>NZ_RZQI01000184.1:0-8224 GCF_003998335.1 Mesorhizobium sp. M7A.F.Ca.CA.002.05.1.1
GGTGAAAGACTGGCTGACGGCACGGCCGCGTACGGGATAGGCGGAGGCCTCCCCGCCACCAAACCGTCTGACGCCCGGCCTCACCCGCCAAAGCTGCCCAGCCGCGTCGGCTGCGTATAGCTGCGGTCGACATAGAGCAGGGCCGAGCCGCCGCTGCCGTGCCGGACATCGATGACGCGGCCGATCATGACATTGTGCGTGCCGACGACATGCACAGTCTCAATCTCGCAATCGAAATTGACGATCGCATCCGACAACGCCGGCGTGCCGGAGGTCAGCGTCTGCCAGCGCGCCGAGGCGTAGCGTGCCTCCATGTCCCTGGTCGCGCCGGCGAATTTTCCCGCCAGATGCATGTGGTCATGCATCAGCACGTTGACGCAGAAGCGCTGGTTGGACAGAAACATGGCGGCCTGCGTCGAGCGCCCGTTCATGCAGACCAGCAGCGTCGGCGGCTCGTCGGAGACGCTGCACATGGCGGTGGCGGTGAAGCCGCCGCGTCCTGCCGGCCCATCGGTGGTGACGATGTTGACCGGCGCGCAGACCCTCGCCATGGCGTCGCGGAAATCGGTTTTCGAAATCTGCGTGGCCATCTAATTCACTCGGCCGTTGAGACAAGCGGATTGAACCAGGTATCGCCCGTCCAGCCATTCTCGTCATAGTCGGCCATGCAGGTGTCGACGAGCTCTTCCATCGCCTTCAGCCGCCCGCCGCGTTCAGCTCCTTTCAGCACCTGCAGCCGCACCTCTTCCGGCGCGCCGGCATAGTTGAGCTCGTAGAGCGCGTGGCGGCCGCCGAACTCGGTGCCGGTCGCGTCCCACAAAAGCTTCATGATCTTGATGCGCTCGATGTGGCCCATGTCGTTGGAGCCACGCACATATTGCGCCAGATACTTGTCGATCTCGGGGTTGTTGAAGTCGCGCACCGACGACGGCAGGTAGATCAGCCCGGACGCGATCACCCGGCGCACGGTGTCGATGACACGCGGATAGGCTTCCGACATGAAGGTGCGGTAGGCGAGCGCGGCTTCCAGATTGGGCAGCACCGCGCCATTCGCCCACGGGATCGGGTTGTAGGCCATGGCGTTGGAAAAGCTCCAGAACATGTGCCTGAGCGCGATGACCTCGCCCAGTGCCGCCTGGTTGCCGCGGAAAGCATCGCCGCCCGTGGCGCGCAGCGCCTTGGCCAGCAGGCCGGCGAGGAAGTCGAGCTTGACGGCGAAACGCGTGCAGCCCTGGAAGCAGTAGCCATGCATGAAGCCGGATGCCGGGTGGAAGGACAGGATCTTCTGCGCATCGCGCAGCACCAGCACGTCCTCCCAGGGGATGAAGACATTGTCGAGCACCAGGATCGCATCGTTCTCGTCGAAGCGCGACGACAGCGGATAGTCGAAGGGCGCCGCCACCGTGTTGGCCGTCTGCTCGTAGGAGACGCGGCAGAACATCTTTATCCCCGGTGCATTCATCGGCACGATGAACATCACCGACAGCGACGGATCCTCAGTGATCGTCGCCGAGCCCTGCGCCAGGAAATTGTAGTGGGTCAGCGCCGAGGACGTCGCCACCACCTTGGCGCCGGAGACATAGATGCCGGCATCCGTCTCCTTGGTGATGTGGACGAAGACGTCCTTCACCTGTTCGGCCGGCTTGTGGCGGTCGATCGGCGGATTGACGATGGCATGGTTCATGAACAGTGCGGCTTCCTGCGCACGTTTGTGCCAGGACAGAGCATTGTCCCTGAACGGCCCGTACCAGTCGGCATTGGCGCCGAGCGTGTTCATCAGCGCCGCCTTGTAGTCGGGCGTGCGCCCCATCCAGCCATAGGACATGCGCGACCACTCGGCGATCGCCGTCTGCTGGGTAACAAGCTCAGCCGAGGATTTGGCGACCCGGAAATATTTGTGGGTGTAGCCGCCCGAGCCGGTGTCGGTCGGCGAGGTCAGCGTGTCCCGCCGCAGGGGATCATGCAGCGCATCGTAGAGGCGCGCCAGCGACCGCGCCGAATTGCGCATCGACGGGTGCGTGGTGACATCGGCAATGCGTTCGCCGTATATATAGACCTCGCGGCCGTCGCGCAGGCTCTCCAGATACTCAGCCCCGGTGAACGGCCGTGCCTTATCAGTGCGGAAGTCTTCTGATCGCATGATGGTCCTCCTCTTGAGTCGCAACACTAGCGCCTTGGGCATGCTTCGGTTATGGACGGAACGGCAAAACCGATTGGACTTTTTCAGGCGCCATGAGCCAGAATTCCATCCCCGACTTCTTCGTCTATGGCGAGCCGGTGAGGCCGCTCGATGTCGGTTTCCTGCATGTCGAGACGGTGCTTGCGCGCAGCAATATCCATCTTGGTCAGGTTGCGGCGCACAAGCATCCGCAGATGGGCCAGATCACCTACTGGACCAGCGGCTCCGGCACCTACCGTATCGAAGACCGATCCTGGGACTTTTCGGCGCCTGCCGTCAGCTTCGTGCCGAGCGCTGTCGTGCATGGCTTCTCGATCGGACCCGGCACCGACGCCATCGTCGTCTCGGTCGCCGACGGCGCGCTCGCGGCCATCGCCGCTCACAGCCTGCTGCCGCTGGACAGGCCGGTCTTTGCCGACGGTCTGCCACGACACGCGGCGTGGGCGAGACTGGCGGCGGTGCTGGAGATGATCGCCGCCGAATATGCCGAGGCGCAAGCCGGCAATGACAGGGTCCTGCCGGCGCTGATCGCCGTCGCACTCTCCCACATTGCGCGCCTGAGCCCCGGCGTGACCGCCTCCGCTGCCTCTTCCGATGCTTCGCTGGCGCGGGGCCTGCGCCGGCTCGCCGACACGCATTTCCGCGACAACTGGCCGGTCGATCGCTACGTCGAGGCGCTGGCCACCACGCCGCATCTTCTCGACAAGGCTGCCCATGCTGTGCTGGGCGCCGGCGTCAAGCGGGTCGTCAGCGAAAGGCGGCTGCTGGAGGCCAAGCGTCTGCTGCTGTTTACCGTACGCACGGTGGAGGACATCGCCTACGAGATCGGCTTCGACGACCCGGCGTATTTTTCACGGTTCTTTCGCGCGCGGGTCGGCGAAGCGCCCGCCGCCTGGCGCCGGAAGCACTTGCAGGGCCATTAGTCCTGCGTGAGATGCAGACCCGTGATGCGCAATCCTCGATGTTGCAGCCACAGCCACTTTTTCGTGAAGCTGAACGGGTTGATCCCTTCGCCTGTCTGCCTAGGTAGAAAGGAGCGGCGGGCGCCACGCAAATCTGACATCGGGCCAATCTGACAGTCGGCATGATATTTTCCTGCATTCAAAAGCTTGCCCTCGCTGTTCTCTGTGTGGGAATCCAGTCTTCCTGCGTCGTTCCCGACGATACGTCGCGTATCGCCAAGGTTGATCCAACGGCGGCGGCCGCCCGCAAGGAGATGGTCGGCCTCAGCGAAGCCGATGTTCGAATGTGCGCCGGGTTTCCGACCGCCACCGCCAACGCCGGCCGATCGGGCCAGATCTGGACCTACAAGCGCATCGTCCAGCGCGGCAATCTCAGCATTGTGGTTCCGACTCTAGCGGTAGGCGCGATCCCGGCGGTCGGCGGCTCCGTCAATGTCGCTCCCGGCGGTTATTGCGACACGCAAATTCGCATGGTCGACGGCCGCGTCGCCGAAGTTGCCTATGCCGGCGACAACAATTTGCCGAACAGGCGCGACGCGCTTTGTGTCAGCACGGTGGACGCCTGCGTGACCTATGCGCGTCAACACGGTCAGAGGCCGGCGGCCAGATCGGCCAGATAGCCGGCGGCAGCGAAACGGCGATGACGGTCACGCAAATACCGTTGAGGGCTTGACTGACCCGCCGGACAGAATACGCTAGCGCAAAATACCGGCTCTGATCGCCGGGCGGCAAGAATGCCTCGTATGCCTCGCCCTTCCGGCGCTGGCTGCGAGGCATTGTCATTTTGGGGATCTGTTTGAAACGGCATATCGAGATCGGCATCCTGTATTCCCGCTCGGGGAGCTATCAGCTCGTCTCCGATGCGTGCCGCATCGGCGCCATGCGCGCCATCGCCGACATCAACGCCGATCGCAGCTCAGGCATCGAACTGGTGCCGGTCGAGCGCGATCCGCAAAGCAATGCGGACCGTTACGCGACGCTGTGCGAGGATATTTTCAGGACCAGCAGCGCGCGCCATGTCGTCGGCTGCGTCACCTCGTGGAGCCGCAAGGAAACCATTCCGGTGCTCGAGAAGGCGGGCGGCATGCTCTGGTACGCCTGCCCCTATGAGGGCTTCGAGGCCAACGAGCACGTCGTCTACATGCACGCCTGCCCCAACCAGCATCTGGTGCCGCTGATGGCGCATGTCGTGCCGCGTTTCGGCGCCAACGGTTTCCTGCTCGGCTCGAACTACATCTGGGGCTGGGAGATGAACCGCGTCGCCCGCGACCTGATCGCCGATGCCGGCGGCAAGGTGCTGGGCGAACGCTATCTGCGCATCGGCGAGACCGACGTGTCGCGGCTGATCGCGGAGATCCGTGCCACACGGCCGAACTTCATCCTCAACAACCTGATCGGCACCACTTCCTACGCCTTCCTGGCGGCCTATTGCGATCTCGGGAATGAGGATCCTGCCTTCCGCCCGGAAACCTGTCCCGTCATCTCCTGCAACCTCACCGAAGGAGAGTTGCCGGCGATCGGCGTATCCGGGAAAGGGCACCTGTCGGTCGGGCCGTACTTCGCGCCGCGGCCGGCCGCCTTCGCCTCGTCTTTCGAGGCCTCCGCCTATGCCTCCGTGCAGGTGATGGCCGACGTGCTCTCCAGCAATTCCGAAGCCGGTCCGGCGGAATTTTCCAGAGCCTTCGCAGAACGCCGCTTCTCCACCCGGCTCGGGCCGATCGCCATCGACGCGCATTCCCAGCACGCGACGCTGCCGGTGATCATCGGGCGCATCGCGGATGGCTTCTTCGAGGTCGTCAGCCGCGAGGACGAAGTCGCGCCAGACCCGTATCTGTCGCGCTACGACCCGGCAAAAACATTCGGCCGCCCGCGCCTGAGGGTGGTGTCGTGACGAGAACCCCACGCATCCCCAATCTCGGCGGCGCCAGGGCCTTCATCCTGCACCGTCCGCACCCGACGGTGCAGGCGATCACCAGGCAATTGTCGGCCATCGGCCTGATCACGCTGGACTGCTGGCCCGAACTACCGCCCGAGGCGCTGGCGGCCGATTTCGTCTTCTTCGACGCCGATCTCGGCTTCGACGAGCAATTCCCGTGGAAGCCGGGCGAAGCGCCGATGCCGCTGGTGGCGCTGATCGGCTCCGAGGCGCCCGGCCGCATCGAATGGGCATTGTCGCACAAGGCCGACGCCCAACTCTTGAAGCCGGTCGGCAATGCCGGCGTCTACAGCGCACTGCTGATCGCAAGGCAAAGTTTCGAGGCGCGAAAACACCTGGCCAGCGAAATCGCCTCGCTTCGCCAGCGCGTCGCCGAGCGCCAGACCATCGTGCGCGCGGTGACGGCACTGGCGAAAGGCGCCGATGACGGCCGCGCCTATGCGCAGCTTCGCTCGCTGGCGATGAGCTGGCAGATCAGCGTCGAGGATGCCGCGCGGCGGATCGTGGCCATGACAAGTGAAGAAGCAACGGGGGAAGAAGGCGGCGATGACCAGTCCCATCGCGCCTGATCTCACCGCGCCAGGGCGCATGCCGGTCAAGCCGCGCGCCGGCGTCTGGCGCCGGCTGGTCAGGCGCCGTCTGGCACTGCTTGGGCTGGTGATCGTCGCCATTGTCGTTGCCGGCGCCGTGCTGGCGCCATGGCTGACAGGCTACGATCCCAACGAGCAGATGTTCGACGGCCTGACCATCGAGGGCTCGCCCTTGCCGCCGGATGCAAAATTCTGGCTGGGCACCGACCTGCTCGGCCGCGACCTGTTGACCCGCATCCTCTACGGAGCCCGCACCTCGCTGATCATCGGCATCGTCGCCAATGGCGTGGCGCTGTTCATCGGCACGCTGGTCGGTGTTGTTGCTGGCTATTTCCGCGGCTGGATCGGCAGTGCGCTGATGCGCTTCACCGATTTGATGATGGCCTTTCCGGCACTGCTGCTCGCCATTTGCCTGGCGGCGGTGTTCGAGCCGAGCCTGTGGATCGTCGCCATGGTCATCGCGCTGGTCAACTGGGTGCAGACCGCCCGCGTTATTTACACCGAGACCTCTTCGCTCGCCGAACGCGAGTTCATCGACGCCGAGCGCACCATCGGGGCGAGCGCACCGCGCATCCTGTTTCGCCACATCCTGCCGCATCTCCTGCCGACCATCATCGTCTGGGGCACGCTCGGCATTTCGACCACGGTGCTGTTGGAGGCGACGCTCTCCTTCCTCGGCATTGGCGTGCAGCCGCCGACCTCGTCCTGGGGCAACATCATCTTCGAGAACCAGACCTACTTCCAGGCAGCACCCTGGCTGGTGTTCTTCCCCGGTGCGGCGATCCTGGCGCTGGCACTGGCCTTCAACCTGATCGGCGACGCGCTGCGCGACATCCTCGATCCGACGCAAAGGGGCCGGGCATGATCGCCTATCTAGGCCGCCGCCTGATCCAGTCGCTGCTGATCCTGCTCGGCGTCTCGCTGATCACCTTCGCGCTGCTCTATCTCTTGCCGGCCGACCCGGTGCGCCAGATCGCCGGCCGCAGCGCCACGCCGCAGACGGTTGAGAACATCCGCCAGCAGCTCGGCCTCGACCAGCCCTTCATCGTCCAGTACTGGCGCTATCTTACGAAGCTCATCAGCGGCGATCTCGGCCGCTCCTACATCCAGCGCTCCGAAGTCACCGAGCTGATCGTCTCACGGCTGCCGGCAAGCCTGTTGCTGATGGTCGGCGCCATCCTGTGCGAGCTGCTGCTCGGCCTCAGCATGGGCCTGATCGCTGCCGTCAAGCGCGGCACCGGCACCGACCAGACGCTGATGGTCGCCTCCTTCGTCGGCGTCTCGGCACCGCAATTCGTCGTCGGTCTGCTGCTGCTCTACGTCTTTGCCGTGCGGCTCAGCTGGTTCCCGATCGGCGGCTATGGCACCTGGCGTCATCTCGTGCTGCCGTCGCTGACCATGGGCATACTCGGCGCCGGCTGGTACGCCCGCATGATGCGCTCGTCGATGATCGATGTTCTGCGTCAGGATTATGTCCGCACCGCCCGCGCCAAGGGCCTGGCGCGGCGAGCCATCCTTTTCCGCCATGCGCTGCCGAACGCCATCCTGCCGGTCATCGCCATGATCGGCATCGACATCGGCATCTTCATGGGTGGCATCGTCGTCGTCGAAAGCGTGTTCGGCTGGCCTGGCATTGGCCAGCTGGCGTGGCAGGCCATCCAGCGCGTGGACATCCCGATCATCATGGGCGTCACCCTGGTCTCGGCCTTCGCCATCGTGCTCGGCAATCTGCTGGCCGACGTCATCGCGCCCTTCATCGACCCCCGCATCAAGCTCAGATGAAAATGAAAACCAGACAGAGAAAGGGAACATAAAAATGAAAAAGTTTCTCGCTTCCACGGTAGCGGCATCGGCGCTGGCGCTGATGCTCGGCATGACAAGTGTTCGCGCCGAGGACACCGTCGATCCGAACGCCAAGCAGGGCGGCGCCATCACCATCACCTACAAGGACGATGTCGCCACGCTCGATCCGGCGATCGGGTATGACTGGCAGAACTGGTCGATGATCAAGAGCCTGTTCGACGGGCTGATGGATTACGAACCTGGCACCACCAATTTGAAGCCCGACCTTGCCGAGAGCTACGAGATCTCGCCCGACGGGAAGACCTTCACCTTCAAGCTGCGCCATGGCGTGAAATTCCACAATGGCCGCGAGATGACCGCCGACGACGTGAAATATTCGCTCGACCGCGTCACCAATCCCAAGACCCAGAGCCCCGGCGCCGGCTTTTTCGGCTCGATCAAGGGCTATGACGATGTCGCCGCCGGCAAGGCCGGGAGCCTCTCCGGCGTCACCGTCGTCGATCCCTACACGGTCAAGTTCGAGCTGACCCGGCCCGACGCCACTTTCCTGCATGTCATGGCCATCAACTTCTCGCATGTCGTGCCGAAGGAAGAGGTCGAGAAATACGGCGCCGATTTCGGCAAGCATCCGGTCGGCACCGGCGCCTTCAAGCTCGCCGAATGGACACTCGGCCAGCGCATCGTCTTCGAGCGCAATGCGGACTATTGGCACAAGGGCCTGCCGCATCTGGACAAGATCACCTTCGAGATCGGC
>NZ_RZQI01000185.1:0-8216 GCF_003998335.1 Mesorhizobium sp. M7A.F.Ca.CA.002.05.1.1
ATCATGGTCGGTCCCCGGCTGGCGCCGCCGTCCCTGGATTTTCTCCTCGGCACCGACCACTTGGGCCGCGACGTTTTCTCGCGCGTCGTCATGGGCGGAAGGATTGCGCTGCTCGTCGCCTTCGTCTCGCTCAGCGCCTCGCTCAGCTTAGGGCTGGTGCTCGGCCTCATCGCCGCCTTCGGCCCGCGCTGGCTGGACAATCTTTTGCTGCTGGTTTTCGACACCATCCGCTCCTTTCCGGTCATCATCTTCGCGCTGGCGGTGGTGACGCTGCTCGGACCGAGCCTTGCCAGCGTCATCTTCGTCGTCGCGGTCACGTCGGTGCCGATCTATGCGCGCGTCGTGCGCACGCAGGCCCACGCGCTGCGCGAAAGCGAATTCATCACCGCAGAACGCGCTATGGGTGCCGGCCTCGTGCGCATCCTCGCCGTGCACGTGCTGCCCAACGTCATCGGTCCGCTACTGATCCTGGTCAGCATGGATGTGCCGCTGGTCATCACGCTGGAAGCAGGCCTGAGCTTCCTCGGCATGGGTGTGCGCCCGCCGACACCGGACTGGGGAACGATCCTCAGCGACGGCTACGGTTATATCCACAAAACGGTGTGGTTGGTGGTCGCCGGTGGCATCCCTATCGTCATAACCACTCTGGGCTTCACCTTCCTCGGCGAGGCGTTGCGCGACATCTTCGACCCCAAGCTTCGGAGAGACCTATGAACCGTGGCAGCCAAGCAGGACATCTCGCAAGCCGCAGTCCACTGCTGGCGATCCGCGGCCTCTCTCTCGATTTCGGCACGCCGCGCGGCCGCGCACATGCGCTGCGCGATGTCCATATCGACGTGCCGGCGGGCGAGGTGGTCGGCATTGTCGGCGAGAGCGGCTCGGGCAAATCCACGCTCGCCTACACAGTGATGGGGCTGCTGGCTGAGAATGCAGAGGTGGTGAACGGGGCGATCCTGTTCGAGGGACGCGACGTGCTCGGCATGGCACCGGCAGAGCGGCGCGGCCTGCTTGGCAACCGCATGTCGATGATCTTCCAGGATCCGATGACGGCGTTGAACCCGGTGCGCAGCATCGAGAGCCAGATGGTCGATGTCCAGCATCGCGAGGGCGGTTCGCGCGGCATCAAGCGCCAGCGTGCGGTGGACATGCTTCGCCGGGTCGGTATCCCGGACCCCGAAAGTCGTATCGGCGGCTATTCGCATGAATTTTCGGGCGGCATGCGCCAGCGCATCTGCATCGCCATGGCCCTGCTGGTGAAGCCGGCGCTGCTCATCGCGGATGAGCCGACGACTGCTCTCGATGCCACGCTGGAGGTGCAGATCATCCATCTGCTGAAAGAGCTGCAGAAGGAAATCGGCTGCTCGATCCTGTTCGTTTCGCACCATCTCGGCGCTGTCGCCGAATTCTGCGACCGGGTGGCGGTCATGTATGCGGGCGAGGTGGTCGAATACGGCACCGTGCGCGATATCTTCCGCCGGCCGGGGCATCCCTATACGCGCGCGTTGCTCGAATGCGATCCGGGACGGATCAGGAAGCGCACCCGTCAGTTGCCGACGATACCGGGCGAGGTGCCGAGCCTGCTCGGTACCCAGGCGGGCTGCATCTTCCGCCGGCGCTGCCCGCATGCCTTCGCCCGGTGCGCGGATGAAAATCCCGCCCCCCGCGCAATCGGCGCAGCGCACAGCGCGCGCTGCCATCTTCTCGACGACACACTGGCGGTTCCGGCATGAGCCCGCTGCTTTCGGTCGAGGACCTTCGCGTGCGCTTTCGCACCATGAGCCAGCTGAAGGCGTTCACCAGTGGCGTGAAGAACCCGTTCGTCGATGCCGTCTGCGGAGTGTCTTTCGAGATCCGCAGGGGCGAGACACTCGGTCTCGTCGGCGAGAGCGGTTCGGGCAAGTCCACCATTGCCCGTGCCATCATGGGGCTGCGTCCACCGACGAGCGGCTCCATACGTTTCGACGGCCAGGTGCTGAACGGTCTTGCCCCGGCGGATCGCAAGCTGCATCTTCGGCGCATGGCGATGATGTTTCAGGATCCGGTCGGATCGCTGTCGCCGCGGCTCACTGTCCGCTCTCTGCTGATCGAGCCGTTCCGTATCCACGGCATCACCATCCGCGATCCAGCGGCCGAGGTGGAGCGCCTGCTAAAGATGGTTGGGCTGCCCGCGGATTTCGGGCGGCGATATCCCCACCAGCTTTCCGGCGGCCAGGCGCGCCGGGTGGGCGTGGCGCGGGCGCTGGCGCTGGCGCCCGATCTTATTATCGCCGACGAACCGACGGCGGGGCTGGACGTGTCCGTCCAGGGCGAAGTTCTCAACCTACTTGGGCGTTTGCAGCAGGAGTTGGGCATCGCCATCCTCATCATCACGCACAATCTCAATGTCGTGCGCCACATGACCGACCGCATGGCGATCATGTATCTCGGCCGCTTCATCGAGGTCGGCTCGACCGACCGTATATTCGAGCAGCCTTGCCACCCCTATACGGAGGCGCTGCTGTCGGCCAATCCGGAACCCGATCCCGACGCCGCGCTCGACCGGATCGAGCTCAGCGGCGAAGTGCCGAGCCTGATGACGCGCCCTCCCGGCTGCGAGTTCCACACCCGCTGCCGCTATGCGCAGGACATCTGCAAAAGCGCATTCCCGTCCCGGACAACCGACCGCGAAGACCCCCGCCATGTCTTCAATTGCCACTTCCCGTTGTCGGAACGGGCGCTCGCCGGAGCCGTCAATGTCTCGTGAAATCCTCGATATTCCTCTCTCCAACGGCACGCCGGGCAGCCGCCACAGTGTGCGCATCATACGCTACGGTGCCGCCGCCGCCCGTCCCAAGGCCTACATCCACGCGGCACTTCACGCCGACGAGGCGCCCGGCCTTCTGGTATCACATCATCTGGTCGAGCAGTTGGACGCCGCCGATGCGCGCGGCGAAATCCGGAGCCAGATCGTCGTCGTGCCTTACGCCAACCCGCTCGGCCTGGCGCAGTTCGTCAATGGCGACCATCTCGGCCGTTACGACCTTGCCAGCGGCCGCAACTTCAACCGCAACTGGCCTGACCTTGCCCCCGAATTGATCGCCCGGCTCGGAAACCTGTTGGGAAGGGATGCCGACGCCAACAAGGCGCTGATCCGCGAGACGATCCGCGCAATCCTCGACGAACGCTGTGTCAGGCAACAGGTTGATTCCCTCTATACGGTGCTGGCGCGCGAAGCCTTCGATTCTGATCTCGTTCTCGATCTTCATTGCGACGACGAAGGGCTGATGCATCTTTTCGTGCGGCCGGAGATCGCGGCGGAACTGTCGGACATCTCGGGCGAACTCGGCTGCCGTGCCGTGTTTTCGCAGGGCGCCTCCGGCGGCTCGACCTTTGCCGAAGCAAGCGTCGAGCCGTGGTTGAAGCTCGCGGCGGCGTATCCCGACAAGCTGATACCGGTCGGCTGCATGGCAGCGACGGTCGAATTGCGCGGCTTCGTCGACATCGGCGACGAGATGGCCGCGACAGATGCGTCGGCGCTGCTGAATGTGCTGCGCCGCCGCGGCTATATCGCCGGTCAAGCACCCGCCGCGCCGCCGCTCTGCGACGTCACAGGCTTCGACGCCTGCGACGTGGTGCGCACGCCGGCGTTCGGCGTCATCGTCTACCGCGTCGAACTTGGCGAGCGGGTCACGTCCGGACAGCCGATCGCCGACATCGTCGCGCCCGCTGCGATTGGCGGCGATGCCCGTATCACCGTCCATGCGCGTACTGACGGCGTGGTCGTCACCCGCAGACTGAAGAAGCTGGTGGCGGCCAACCAAGTCATCGCCAAGGTAGCCGGCACCGAGCCGCTTTCCCATCGCAAGGGCTATCTTCTGGAGGATTGATAACATGTCGCTCGAAAGCTGCTCCGGTTTCGAGAAAACGACATGCATGCCTGTCACTGCGAGACACCGACCGGCATGAGCGCAACGGCGGCCGTCCAGGTTTCAGTGGTCGAAGGCGCACGTCACACCTGGGCCATGCCGCCATCGACGGCCAGTTCTGCGCCGGTTGTGAAACTGCTCTCGTCGCTGGCGAGGAAAACAACCGCGGCGGCCACCTCGTCAGGCCGGCCCATGCGCCCGAGAGGGATCATGCTGGAAAGCGCGTCTCGAATCTGTTGCGAGGCCCCGGCCATCATCGCCGTATCGGTCGGGCCGGGGCTGACGACGTTGACACGAATGCCTTTGGGAGCAAGTTCGTTGGCCCAGGTGCGGGTGAACGAGCGGACAGCGGCCTTGGTGGCGCCGTAGACGCCATATCCTTTGGTGCCGATGTCGCCTGCGATAGAGCCGATCAACACGATCGTTCCGCCTGGCTGCATGAGGTTGACGGCACCTTGTGCTGCGAAAACCAGAGAGCGCACATTCAGACCGAATGTCCTGTCGAAATGATCCTCCGAAATATCTTCAAGCGGGGCGTATTCGGAAAGGCCGGCATTCACAATGAGCACGTCGATACGCCCGCGTTCCGATCTGATCTGCTCGAATACACGTTCAAGATCCGCTCTGTTGCTTGCATCCGCCAGGACCGTCCGGATGCTGCCGGTGCCCGCCGCTTCCAAGGCGCCGTCCGCACCCTTGCGGCTGGTCGCATAGACCTGCGCTCCCTCACTGGCGAACCTTTGTGAAACTGCCCCGCCGATACCGCCGGCACCGCCGACAACCAGTGCGATCTTGTTTGCCAATCTGCTCATGTGAACTCCATCAAAAAGTGATGGCTCAAGATATATGCTCTATACCTACGGTCAATTACGCACTACAACTAGAGCAGATATCGAGGAGTATACCTATGTCCGCCGTGACTGAAGACTTGCCCGTCAAGGTCAGCCCACCCCGTCGTCCTAAGCCCGTGTCCGTCGAGGCGTTGATAGATGTGCAAAAGGCGCGGCCGGCACTTGAGCAGATCGCCAACAAGTGGTCGGTCCTGATTCTGACCGTTCTGTGCACTAGGCCGTCGAGATTCAACGAGATCATGCGGCGCCTGGACGGCATCACGCACAAGGCGCTCGCCGATGCGCTGAAGCGTCTGGAACGTAACGGTCTCATTCGCCGTGAAGTGCTGACGACGACGACGCCGGTCGGTGTCGAATACACGATCACTTCGCTCGGCCACTCCCTTCGGCAACCGTTCGAGGCGCTTTACGAATGGTCGATGACCTACGGGCCGGAACTCGAGCGCGCGCAAGACGAATACGACCGCGTTCGAGACTGATCACGTCCCCGGCCAGGCAGGCTTCTATTGCTCTGACGACACCCTGATAAAGGCCAGGAACGCCAAGGTAACAGCCGTTCGCATTCAGTTCTCCCCCAAGTTAAGGCCTGACCTTACACGGCAACTGCCGGTTTCGCATCCTGTCGCTCTGAGTTTACCTGCGGCTGATCGAGCCAAACAACTACTCCCCAGAATGAGGAAATTACTATTATGGCGCATGGACTTCTACGACCCCGTGCGTGCCGCGCCTAATCTGGCGGCGTCCATTCTCTCCCATCGACCGCTGATGACGATTCAGCCCAAAGATTAGAGAAATCGGACGTCCCTTCTTCACCGGGTGAAGTGGGACCAACACCGCCCACGGGCGGGAGGAAGCGTCCTTGACCGAAATAGAGAAGCGCAGCGGAGCAAGCGACAGTGGCCGGGACTGATCTTAGCCACTGTGGCATTCCTTCCGCGTATTCTGTCCAAGCTACGCCCACGGCGTCCTCGAATGGATTGGGTCTGACTGAAGACCGCCTTCGCTTCGGCTCGATCGTCTTCCCGTAACGACGTCGCTGCGTTCTCTTCCCCTGGTCGCTGCGCGTCCATTCCTCGGCGGCCCAAGAAAGCCTCGCGCCGCCGTTACTTCGTTTCAGCCCCTTCGGGATGCAGACCGATCGTCTCCGGCCTCACGACCACCATCGAGAGATGGGTGCGGCCCGAGAAAAACAGAAGGAACCACCACGATGGCTACGGTCGGCACATTCTCGCGCACCGCGAACGGCTTCTCCGGTTCGGTCAAGACCCTCAACCTCAACGTCAAGACTGTGACGTTCTCTCCGGTCGATGGCGACAATGAAAAGAGACCCGACTTCCGCATTTTCGCTGGCGCCCCGAGTTCGGGACGGCCCTGGAAGAAGACCTCGCGCGAGAGCCGCGACTACCACTTCGTCAAGCTCGACGATCCCAGCTTCCCCGCTCCGATCTACGCGAGCTTGGTCGAGACCGACACCGGGGGCGACTTCTCGCTCATCTGGTCACGACGCGCCGCGGAGTGATCCGTCAAGCACTAAGCCCGCCGCAAGGCGGGGCTTTGTCCTGTTCAAGTCCGCCGATGCCTAAGCTCTGCCAGCATGAAGTCAAAAAAATGAGGATCCGAGGCCCAGGCGATGTTGACGCGGATGCCTGCCTTGGCAGGTTGGCGCTCCGGCGAAAACACGGTACCAGGTGCGATAAAAATCCCCTGGCGAGCGCCTTCCCGGGCGAGGGCGATGTCATCGACATACTCGGGAAGCTCCAGATAGACGTAGTATCCACCTGTCGGCTCGGCAAAGAGCTTAAGACCCATCTTCTGAAGGCGGGGAACGACCGTCTCGGTGGCCTGCTGCACACGCTGCGCCAAACGCTTGAGGTGGCGCCGATAGTGACCTTCACTGATCAATCCATGGATCAACCGCTCAATGTGTCCTGAGCTGTTGACTGTCGTCAGCATCTTCAACTCGGCAAGGGAAGCGATAAGGTCGGGGCGCGCGGCGATATAGCCGCAGCGCAGGCTGGCCGACAACGTCTTGGCAAAGGTGCGCACGCAGATGACGTTCCGCAACTGGTCGAGAGGCGCAAGGCCAACGCCACGGACCGTCGGCAGGTCGACGAACGGGTCGTCCTCGACCACCAGCATGTCGCAGCGCGCGGCGATCGTCAGGATCGAGTGAGCCGTCGGCAGGTTGGTCGAGCTGCCGGTTGGATTGTGCGCAAGCGATTGTGTGAAGAACAGCTTCGGACGCTCGCGCTCGGCCTTGCCGGCGAGATCGTCGAGGTCCGGACCGGTCGGCGTCCGCTTCACGCCGATCATGCGGATCTGCGCCAGCTTCAGCTTGGCGAAAAGCGGGTAGTAGCCGGGGTCGTCGACCAGCACGGTATCGCCGGCGACGAGGAAGCGGCGTATGATCAGGTCCAGTGCGTGGTTGGCGCCGAATGTCAGCAGGATCTGGTCCGGGCTCGCCTGCACCTCGCGCTCCATGAGGTCGAAGGCGAGGCGCTCGCGCAGCGCCGGCAGGCCCATCGCCGAACCATAGCCGTCACTGCTGGACCTCTGGTGCCGGCCGAGCAGCCCGAGATGGCGGCGCACTTCCGATTCCTCCATCCATGAGGCGGGCGGCCGCCCGTCACCGACGCGGATCGAAAAGCTCTCCTCCAACTGCGCATTGAGCAGCGAGGCGATGTCGACCGCTTCCGCGACATGGCGGGGACGCTCGCTCGGCGTCTGCCGGCGACGCTCGGCGACCATGAAGCCGGCGCCGGGCCGCGAAAACGCGATGCCCGCGGATACCAGCCGGTCATAGGCATCGACGATGGTGTTCTTGGAAACGTCGAATTGCTCGGCGGCCTTGCGTATCGACGGAAGCTTGGCGCCGACGGTAATCGAGCCGGTCTCGATGCGCCTTCTGATCTCTGCCGCCACGGCCTCGGCGCGCGTCATCCCAGAACATCCTCCGATGGGCTGCGTGCCCTGATATGGACTGGTACAGTTTGTCGCTGTTTCCTGTAGCTGTACCTTGATAGATGGTATCAGTTAAACGATAGCTGCCTCAACGACAAGCATTCGCAGGGAGGCGATCGTGATGGTGGCTGTCCAGGACAGCGGTGTCGAGCCGCGGCTGAATTCCCGCATCGAGAAATTCCGCGACCTGTCGCCGGCCGATCGCCTGGCGACGGTCGGCGACGCCGCTCGTCTTGGGCAGGCGGATCGCGATGCCTTGCGCGGCGGCGTCCTGCCGCTCGATCTCGCCAACGGCATGATCGAGAATGTGGTCGGCACCTTCGAGATTCCGCTCGGCGTCGCCACCAACTTCACCATCAACGGTCGCGATTACCTCATCCCGATGGCGGTGGAAGAGCCGTCGGTGGTCGCCGCCGCCTCCTACATGGCGCGCATCGCCCGCGGTTGCGGCGGCTTCGAGACATCGAGCACCGCACCGATCATGCGGGCACAGGTGCAG
>NZ_RZQI01000186.1:0-1920 GCF_003998335.1 Mesorhizobium sp. M7A.F.Ca.CA.002.05.1.1
CCGCCGCGCCGTGCAGGCGGCCAAGCTCGGCGGCCACGACATCGTCATCCTCGACACCGCCGGCCGCACCCATATCGACGAGCCGCTGATGGTCGAGATGGCCGACATCAAGAAGGTGTCGAGCCCGCACGAAATCCTGCTGGTCGCCGATTCGCTGACCGGCCAGGACGCAGTCAACCTGGCCAAGAGCTTCGACGAGCGCGTCGGCATCACCGGCCTCGTCCTGACCCGCATGGACGGCGACGGCCGTGGCGGTGCGGCTCTTTCGATGCGCGCCGTCACCGGCAAGCCGATCAAGCTGATCGGCACTGGCGAGAAGATGGACGGGCTGGAGGAATTCCACCCCAAGCGCATCGCCGACCGCATCCTCGGCATGGGCGACATTGTCTCGCTCGTCGAAAAGGCCGCCGAGAACATCGACGCCGAACAGGCGGCGGCGATGGCCAAGAAGATGCAGTCGGGCAAGTTCGACCTGAACGATCTCGCCGGTCAGCTTCAGCAGATGTCGAAGATGGGCGGCATGGGCGGCATCATGGGCATGATGCCCGGCATGGGCAAGATGAAGGACCAGATGGCCGCCGCCGGTCTCGACGACAAGATGTTCGGCCGCCAGCTCGCCATCATCTCGTCGATGACCAAGGCCGAGCGCGCCAATCCCGATTTGCTCAAGCATTCGCGCAAGAAGCGCATCGCCGCCGGTTCCGGCACCGACGCGGCCGAAATCAACAAGCTGCTCAAGATGCACCGCGGCATGGCCGACATGATGAAGGCGATGGGCGGCAAGGGCAAAGGCGGCGGCCTGATGCGCGGCATGATGGGCGGCATGATGGGCGGCGGCATGCCGGACCTGTCGAAGATGGACCCCAAGCAGCTCGAAGCTTTGCAGAAGCAGGCACAGGCAGCCGGCCTCGGCGGCGGCATGAAAGGCCTTCCTGGCGGCGGTGGCCTGCCCAGCGGAATGCCCGGTCTGCCCGGCGGCATGAAACTCCCCGGGCTCCCCGGCCTCGGCGGTGGCGGGCTGCCCGGCCTTGGCAAGAAGAAGTGAGGACGCCATGAACGAAGAGAAGGACATGGCCGACGCCCGCGCTCTCCTGGCCGATTACCGCGCCTCGATCGACAACATCGACGCGGCCCTCATCCACATGCTGGCCGAGCGCTTCCGCTGCACCAAGGCGGTCGGCGTGCTGAAGGCGACGCATGGCCTGCCGCCGGCCGACCCGGCACGCGAGCAGCAGCAGATCGCCCGGCTTCGCCAGCTGGCGAAGGATGCCCATCTCGACCCGGATTTCGCGGAAAAATTCCTCAACTTCGTCGTCCGCGAAGTGATCCGCCACCACGAACAGATCGCCGCTTCCAACGGCGTGATGAAAGCCGGCTGAGAAACCAGCCACCAACCGACCAACCAAATCAGCCTTTTTAGGAGAAAATAAATGCCCTTGAAGATCCGACTGGCCCGTGCGGGCTCGAAGAAGCGTCCTTACTACCACGTCGTCATTGCCGACGCCCGTTCGCCGCGTGACGGCCGGTTCATCGAGTCGATCGGCTCATGGAACCCGCTACTGCCCAAGGACGGCGAACGCGTCAAGGTCGACGCCGACCGCGTCAAGCATTGGCTGGCGCATGGCGCCCAGCCGACCGACCGCGTGCTGCGCTTCCTCGACGAGGCCGGCCTCGTCAAGCGCGACGCCCGTTCCAACCCGAAGAAGGCCGAGCCGGGCAAGAAGGCGCAGGAACGCGCTGCCCTTCTGAAGAAGGCGCAGGAAGATGCCGCTGCTGCTGTTGCGGCCGCCGCCGCTGCACCGGCCGAGGCGGAAGCCGCCACCGCCGAATAATTGCTCTATTCGCATCCAGGAAAACGGCGGGCCATGTGCCCGCCGTTTTCCTGTCCAGTTCTGTCTGTAAGAGCTGCCGATCAATAAC
>NZ_RZQI01000186.1:1930-8214 GCF_003998335.1 Mesorhizobium sp. M7A.F.Ca.CA.002.05.1.1
GCACCACCGACGACGGCGCCTTCAACCGGATCGCCAGCGACCGCCGCACCGACGGCAGCGCCACCGAGGCCGCCTACGGCCGCGCCTTTTTCCGTTTGCGAACAAGCGGCGAGCGGCACCAGCAGCGCCATCAAAAGCATCATTTTCTTCATCATCGTTCCTCTCCGATAGGAGCCGCCTCCGCCGCCAGGCGAATCTCTAACTCGCAACTCCGCGATTCGATCCCTGAGACATTACCCGGCAAAGGGTCAGGCTTTCAGCGGAAAGCGATGCTTCGATCTGGATCTAACGGCTGAACGGGATCAGCGCGCGGACCCTGGCATCGCGCAGATACAGGCCGCCCCACAGGATAATGCCGAGATAGACGCCGAACAGCATGTGCGAGAACAGCGGGTTGTCGACGCGGACATTGGTGGCGATAGCGCCGCCCATATAGGCGGTGAGCAGGATGGCGCCGAGCACCGAGGTGCGCGGCAGTGCATAGAGAGCGGTCGAGATCAGGCTGATGACGCCCAGCATGCGCGCGACATTGGCATCGGCCGGCCAGCCGAGCGGCACCATCGTCTGGGTGACGACATCGAGCGGCGGCAGCTTGATGACGCCATCGAAGATCATGAACAGCACGATAACGCCGCTGAGCGCGCGGCCGGTCCATAAAGCGCCCGGCGAGACGGGCGCGGTTTCGGAAATGCTCATGGTGGTCCCTCCTAGTGGTTCGAGCCCTTTTCGCTGGGGTCGAACCAAGGACGTGGCATGGGGCTGCGATCCGACAGAGGTCCGGATTGTTTTAAGCCCGCGCGCCTTCGCCTACGAAAAATAGAACTTTTCCGCCGGCATCATCTTCGGCGGGGTCTCGCCCAGCGCTTCGAATACCGAGATTTCGCAGACACGACAGAGGCCGTCGAGTGCAAGGTCGTTGGCCTCGGTGCCGAACGGATCCTCGAGCTCTTCCGAAAGCGCGTCGAGGCCGAAGAAGGTGTAGGCGATCAGCGCCGTGAACAGCGGCGTTGCCCAACCGGTGGTCGAGATCAGGCCGATCGGCAGCAGCAGGCAGACGATATAGGCCGTGCGATGCACCAGCAGCGTGTAGGCGAAGGGTAACGGCGTACCGGCGATCCGCTCGCAGCCGGCCTGGATGGCGGCGATCGACGCGAGCCTCTCATCGAGGATACGAAAGCCGATCGAGTCGACATCGCCCGCCCGGCGCTGCGCATTGGCACGCCGGCCCATGCGCCTGACCATCTCATCTGCCGGATTGGAAAAGGCTGCGGCCTTGTCCGCCTCGGCGTCGATGAAGGCGCGGGCATCCTTCATGCTGTCGATCTTGCGCAACTGCCCGCGCAGGAAATGACAGAAGGCGAGCGCTTCCATCAGCAGGGCGCGCTGCTCGGTCTGGTCCGGGATGAGGCTGGTGGTGGCGCGGGCCAGGTTGCGCATTTCGAAGACCAGCGCGCCCCACAGCTTGCGCGCCTCCCACCAACGGTCGTAGGCGGCGTTGTTGCGGAACGAGAGATAGATCGACAATGTCACGCCGACGAGGCCGAAAGGCGTGATGTTGAAGACGCTGAAATCAAGCTGGAACCGGCGCGCCACGGCCAGGATGATCGCGGAATAGAGCGCGAAGCCCAATATCTGCGGCAGGATGCGTGGCACGACCGAACCGCGCATGATGAAGAACAGCTGCAGGAATGTGGGGCGCGGGCGAACGATCATCGAAGGCCTTTCACGGACCGGCATCGGCCCTCAGCTCCTCTATTGTGCGATGCGACAGGTCCGCAAGCCCAGCCGCCAGCGACATCGCCATGTCGTCCTTGCAGCGCCAGGACTATCGGCACGCGCCGGTCGCGGATATTGAAGAGCACGTGGGCTGCGGCCCATTTCTGCAGGCGAGAGAAACGAATGACCGGCGAGACCGATCTGAAGACACTGCTGGCATCGATGACGCCGGAACTGCTGGCCGGCACCTATGTCTTCGCCACGCTGGCGCCTGGCGTCGCTCAGCCGGAAGGCCTCGAGCCGGTGATGGTGTTTCGCGAGCGCGAGGGCGTGACGCTGATCGTAACCGAGGAGAAGGCCATCGCTGCGGCACTGACCGCGTCATTCCGCTGCCGGATGGTCACGCTGAACATCCATTCGTCGCTGGAGGCCGTCGGCTTCCTCGCCGCCATCACCACGCGCCTCGCCGCCGCCGGCATGGGCGTGAACCCGGTTTCGGCCTTCTACCACGACCATCTGTTCGTCCCCGCCGACCGGGCGGAGGAAGCGCTGGAGCTGCTGGTTGGGTTGGCGGCTGAGAATCGAAGCTGAGGCTGGTGCTGCCCCTCATCCCCCTGCCGGGACCTTCTCCCCGTGAACGGGGAGAAGGGAGCTAACGGCCAAAGGCCGAGCACGCGACTGCGGGCCGCCGATCGTTCGGCGCCCCCGCGGAGGGCCCGCCGCGGCAGCGGCGATACGGCCCGTGAGCGAAAACTAAGCCGCCTTCTTCTTCGGCTGGATCAGGCCGCGCTCGACCAGCAACTCGGCGATCTGCACCGCGTTGAGTGCGGCGCCCTTGCGCAGATTGTCGGAGACGATCCACATCGACAGGCCATTGTCGATGGTCGAATCCTCGCGGATGCGCGAGATGAAGGTGGCGTCCTCGCCGGCCGATTCCAGCGGCGTGATGTAGCCGCCGTCCTCGCGCTTGTCCAAGACCTGGCAGCCTGGGGCTTCACGCAGGATATCCCGCGCCTCGTCGGCGGTGATCGGCTTTTCGAACTCGATGTTGACCGCTTCCGAATGGCCGATGAACACCGGCACGCGCACGCAGGTCGCCGTCAGCTTGATCTTGGGGTCGAGCATCTTCTTGGTCTCGGCGACCATCTTCCACTCTTCCTTGGTGGAGCCGTCGTCGAGGAACACGTCGATGTGCGGGATGACGTTGAAGGCGATGCGCTTGGTGAACTTCTTGACCTCGACGCCATCGGCGACGAAGACCGCGCGGGTCTGGGTAAAGAGTTCGTCCATACCTTCCTTGCCGGCGCCCGACACCGACTGGTAGGTGGCGACGACGACACGCTTGATGGTGGCGAAGTCATGCAGTGGCTTCAATGCCACCACCAGCTGCGCCGTCGAGCAATTCGGATTGGCGATGATGTTCTTGCGCGTGAACAGCGAGATCGCGTCCGGGTTCACTTCCGGCACGATCAGCGGCACGTCCTGGTCGTAGCGGAAGGCCGACGAATTATCGATGACGACGCAGCCCTGCTTGCCGATCTTCGGCGACCATTCCTTGGAGACGCTGCCGCCGGCCGACATGATGCAGATGTCGGTGTCGGAAAAATCATACTGGTCGAGCGTCTTCACCTTCAGCGTGCGGTCGCCGAACGACACTTCCGTGCCCTGGCTGCGCCGCGACGCCAGCGCCACGACTTCGCTTACCGGAAAGCCGCGCTCTTCCAGTATGTTGAGCATTTCCCGGCCCACATTGCCCGTGGCGCCGACGATCGCTACCTTGAAACTCATCGAAAAATCTCCTGTCCCTCTCCGCTTGGTTTTTGGAGAAACCCGCTGGCCGATGCGGGTTCCGTCCCCCGGGCCGAACCCGGGAGAGGGTGGTTAGGCCAAGGGAGTCACACCGTTTTGGTGGTGGTTTTGGCCATAGTTTTGCTGGAACGAGGGGACGCGCCGACGCGCCCGGCCCAATGATGTGCATTGAGGCTGGGGGCATCGAATGCAAGAAGAGCCATCAAAAGGCCGCGCATCGAAAAACGATCCCGTTCAAAGCGGGCTTTTACGCGGTTTGCGTCAAGAGTCAATTGCGATGAGCGTCCTGTTGCCCTGTACAATGGCGGCGGCACGAAGTACGAACGGCATGACCATCCGGCTCATGGAGCGTCCCGACGCCCGCCGAAGACAGGCCCATTGCTGGGCATATAAGAATCCGAATTCCGAAAGAGTAAGATGTCCAACTTCGATGCACTCGTTCCCGCGCTGGCAAGGGCGCTGGAAAAACGCGGCTATTCCGAGCTGACGCCCGTCCAGAAGGCGGTTGTGGCGCCGGAACTCGGCGAGGCCGATGCGCTGGTTTCGGCGCAGACAGGCTCCGGCAAGACGGTGGCCTTCGGCCTCGCTCTGGCGCCGACCCTGCTTGAGGGCGCGGAGCGCTTTGGCCACGCCGCCGCACCGCTGGCGCTGGCGGTGGCGCCGACGCGCGAACTCGCCTTGCAGGTGACGCGCGAACTGGAATGGCTCTACGAACTGACCGGCGCCACCGTGGCGTCATGCGTCGGCGGCATGGACATGCGCTCGGAGCGGCGTGTGCTGGAGCGCGGCGCCCATATCGTCGTCGGCACGCCCGGCCGGCTGCGCGACCACATCACCCGGCGCTCGCTCGACATGTCGGCGCTGAAGGCGGTGGTGCTCGACGAGGCCGACGAAATGCTCGATCTCGGCTTTCGCGAAGACCTCGAATTCATCCTCGACGCTGCTCCGGCCGAACGCCGCACGCTGATGTTCTCGGCCACCGTGCCGCGCTCGATCGCCACGCTCGCCCAGGGCTACCAGCGCGATGCGGTGCGCATCTCGGCCGCCGGCGAGGAGAAGCAGCATCTCGACATCGAATACCGGGCGCTGAGCGTCGCCCAGCCCGACCGCGAGAACGCCATCATCAACGTGCTGCGCTATTACGAAGCCAAGAACGCGCTGGTGTTCTGCAACACGCGTGCCGCCGTCAATCATCTGACCGCGCGCTTCAACAACCGCAACTTCTCCGTCGTGGCGCTTTCGGGCGAGCTCAGCCAGAACGAGCGCAGCCATGCCTTGCAGGCAATGCGCGACGGCCGCGCAAAAGTCTGCATCGCCACCGATGTCGCGGCGCGCGGCATCGATCTGCCCAATCTGGAGCTGGTCATCCATGCCGATCTGCCGACCAATCCGGAAACGCTGCTTCACCGCAGCGGCCGCACCGGCCGCGCCGGGCGCAAGGGCGTCAGCGCGCTGATCGTGCCCAACAGCGCCCGCAAGCGCACCGAGCGGCTGCTGCAGAACGCCGGCCTCAAGGCAACATGGGCGAGCCCGCCCTCGGCCGACGACGTGATGCGGCGCGACGACGAGCGCATCCTGGCCGACCCGGTTTTCGACGAGCCGGTGAAGGACGACGAACGCGGTTTCATCGACGCGCTGCTCGCCAGACATGGCGCCGAACAGGTGGCCGCTGCCTTCGTGCGCCAGTGCCGCGCCAGCCGCTCGGCGCCCGAGGACCTCATGGAGATCGCGCCCTTCACGCCGTCGCGTGAAAGACCGGCGGGCGAAGGTTTCGCGCGCCGCGACGAGGCGCCCAGCCGCCGCGACGATTTCGGCGACAGCGTCTGGTTCTCGCTGTCGATCGGGCGCCGGCAGAATGCCGAGCCGCGCTGGCTGATCCCGATGCTGTGCCGCACCGGCAGCATCTCGAAGCGCGAGATCGGCGCCATCAAGATGCAGCCGGAAGAGACCTACGTGCAGATATCAGCCGACTGGGCCGACCGCTTCCTGGCCGCGATCGGTCCCGACCGCAAGCTGCAAGGCAACATCCTGGTGAAGCGGCTCGATGGTACGCCCGATCTTTCACGCGCCGGCTATCAGCCGCCAAGCCCCGACAAGAAGCCGCATCGCGGCAAGGCGCCGTTCGACCCCAACGCGCCGAAGCGCAAATTCGAAAAACGTGCACCGGCAGCAGTCGATCAGCGCCCGGCCGCCGCGCATGAGGCAAAGCCATGGGCGAAAAAGCCGGGCAAGCCGAAATTCGACACCACCGGCGCGCCCAAGCACAAGAAGGCGAAGAAACGGCCCGCCTAGAGCATTTCACCGTTTCACGGAAACGGCGATCTGCTCTAACTCTTTGTTTTGACGCAATTCCCAAGGGAAAACGGCTTCACACTTTTCCTAGAATTGCTCTAGGACTTCGGCCGGAGGGAAGCGCTTGCCTGCAGGCCAGCCTTGATGGCAGCCCAGCTGGCCGATGCCGGCGTCGGGCGATGCTGCTTTGCGATGCGTTCCGTCAGCGATGAGCGCCAGTCCGCGTCTTCCGCCATCCTGCGGATCGCAGCGTACCAGCTGGCCTGGTCATTGGAATCGATCGCCGGCATCAGCCCGCCGCTCGCCTCGATCAGCGACGGCGCGGTCGAGACGATGACCGGAATGCCAAAATCGAGACATTCCGAGGCGCCATAGCCCCAGCCCTCGATATGCGAGGGAAAGACGCCGAAGGAAGCGCTGCGATAATATCGGATGAGCTCCTCATCGCTGATCGCTCCGGTGAACGT
>NZ_RZQI01000187.1:0-8167 GCF_003998335.1 Mesorhizobium sp. M7A.F.Ca.CA.002.05.1.1
GGTTGAGGTAGGAGTCGGCCGTCAGCGTCTGCAGCAGCGCCATGACTTCCGGCAGGTTGCGAAGCGGACGCAGGCCGCCGGTCATCAGGTTGAGGCCGTAGAAGATCAGAGCGAAACCCATGCAGGCGAGCGCTATGTTCTTCACCTTTTCGCTTTTGGCGAAGCAGTAGACCAGCGAGAACACGCCGGCCAGGATCAATCCGAGCGGACCGAGCGGCAGGGCGATGAGCCCGTTGCCGAGCGTGGTGCCGATGTTGGCGCCCATGATCACGCTGATCGCCGGCCGCAGGGCGATGACACCGGCATTGACCAGCCCGACGACCATGACGCTCATCGCCGTCGACGACTGGATGACGCCGGTGATCAGCGTTCCCGCCAGCACGCCTTTGACCGGCGTACCGGCTGCCTTGGCGAGAAAGTCGCGCATCCGGTTGACCGACAGCGCCTGGATGCCGTTTGCCATGAAATCCAGACCGAGCATGAAGATGCCCAAGCCGCCGATCACCGGCACGAGGATGTCCTTGAAGATATCTATGTCCATTTCAGGCAGTCCCCAACAAGTCGCCACGACGACGCGGTATGAAGTTCAGTTGCTGCGCAAGGCAGCTTCGTTCGGGTCAGTTTCCGACCGGCAATTGCCTTGCCCAATACTGTTCGATCTGGCCAATGAGCGCTTTCGGCAGCGGCACATAGCCGAGTGCGGTGGCGTCGCCGGCACCTTGCGCGAAGGCGAGCCGGAAAAGATCATGCACGCGGCGATAGCGATGTTCCGAACGCCCCGAGACCTGGACAACGGCGAACACCGCCGTGCTGATCGGGTACGCACCATCTCCGCTGCGATTGGTGAGGGAGGCGAAGAAGTCGGTCGTTTCCCCCCAGGCGACGGAGGTGGCCGCTGCTTGCACGCCCTGCGGGTCCGGTTTGACGAACTTGCCGGATTTGTTCTGGACCGCTGCGAAGGGAAGGCCGGCGCGAAGAACCTGGCCGTATTCGGCGTAGGCAATCGCCCCCTTGCTCGCAGCCACGGCACGAAGAAGCGCTTGCGTACCTTCCGCGCCTGTCCCGAGCGGCCAGTCGATCAGAGTGTCGGCTCCAAGCTTCGTCTTCCAGTCTTCGCTTGTCGATGACAGAAACTCGGTGAAGACATAGGTTGAGCCCGAACCGTCCTGCCGGTGGATGACGCCGATGGCGAGATCGGGAAGGGCTATGTCGGGATTGAGCACCCTTATCGCAGGATCGGACCAGGACTTTATCTTGCCCAGATAGATGTCGGCGATCACCGGGCCGGAGAGGCGCAGACCTTGCTCCGGCAGGCCATCGAGATTGGCGACCACCGCGATCCCGCCCATGACGATCGGAAATTGCTGCTGGCCGTTCCTGGCGAGATCATCAGCCGGCACGGGAACATCCGTGGCGGCGAAATCCAGTTCGGGCTGCGCAAGCCGCATCAGGCCGGCAAGGGATCCGACCGGTTCATAATCGACGGTCCAGTCCAGCGTGAAGAAGTCGCCGCCGTCGGCGCGTGCAGCCTTGTATGTCGTTGCCCACTTGCCGATGATCGGCGCGGCCAGTGTCGACCCCGCACCGCGAATGGGCTCAGCCCGCGCAGCGGATCCGATCATGGCCCCGATGATTGCAAGGGCGAGCGCAGCTGCCGCCCCCGAAATCGTCGGCCGTGCACCGCGCAATAAAGCTAAACCTGCTGACAACATAAATTGAATCCCAACTATACTGCCGCCGCTATGCAGGCGCGCATCAATGGCCATACGCCTGCGAAATGAGGCGTCAGCTGAAAACAAGATCGCTGTTGTCTTGTATTAATTCTTCTTAACGGTTGGATGACAGTGGGTCCCGGCGGAAAAGCTTTTCGACTATTCCGAAGACCTTTCGACTGCAAAACCTGAGCAAAAAGCCGCATCGCCTGAAAGTCGGCCGGGCGGGAAAGGTCATCCCATCCCGTTCCGGGATGGAAGAGGCTCTAACTGGCGAGTTTTCCGCCCCGCATCGGCCGCGGTGCGCCGGTCGTGCTCGGAAAACTGATTGGCAGGCCGCGCAGCACGCGCACCGCGAGGAAGGCAAAACACTCCGCCTCGACCGCATCGCCGCTCCAGCCGAGGCTCTCGGCCTGCACCACTTCGACGCCGGCACGGCTGGTCAGCATCGCCATCATGGTCGGGTTGTGGCGGCCGCCGCCGCTGACCACCAGTTTTTTAGGACGGCTTGGTAAGAGGTCGAGTGCCTTGCCGACGGCTCCAGCGGTGAAGGCGGTCAGCAGTGCCGCGCCATCCTCCGCATCCAGCCCGTCCGCCATGGCGGCGCCGAAGTCGAAACGGTCCAGCGATTTGGGATAGGGCTTGGTGAGATAGGGGTGCTGCAGCAGCTTGGCCAGCCGCGCCTCGTCCACCTTGCCCGCACCGCCGAGCGCGCCGTCGCGGTCCATCTCGCCGAGCCCCTTCGACTTGATGAAATCGTTCAGCGGCGCGTTGGCGGGGCCGGTGTCGAAGGCAACGACATTGTCGGCGCCATCCCACCAGGTGATGTTGGCGACGCCGCCGAGATTGAGTACGGCCACCTCGCCATTGGCGCCGGCGCCGCGCATCAACGCGGTGTGATAGACCGCGGCCAGCGGCGCGCCTTGCCCCCCGGCGCGCATGTCGGCCGAGCGGAAATCGTAAGCGACCTTGGTACCCAATATGGCATGCATCAGCTCACCATCGCCGAGTTGCCTTGTCTGGCCCAGCCGTCCAACCTGCGGCGCGCGATGCAGAACGGTCTGGCCGTGAAAACCGACGACGCCGATATCGGCCATCGTCATGCCATAGCCTTCGACCAATTCCTTGACGGCTGCTGACTGGGCACGCGTCAGGGCTTCCTCCGCGGTGCGGAAGATCGCCGGCTCCGGCCCGTCAAAGTTCCACGCCCGCGCCTCCGTCAGCGTCTCTTCCAGCAGGGAGCGGATCGACGGAGGATAGGGCATCAGCCGATAGGTGCCGAAATCCTCGATACGTTCGCCGTCGGTCTTGATCAGCGCGACGTCGATGTTGCCGTCCAGCACCGTGCCGGTCATCAGGCCGACGGCCCAGATTGGTTCCATAATCGTTTCCTTGTTGAGCATAATCTTTTCCGAAAACCGTTTCCCACTTTTCGGGACCACGCTCCAGTCCCATTGATGAGATCGCCGACAGCTTTACGAAACCTGACGATTCTACCGCCAAAATGTTGGTCTAATGAATCCGGGCGGCGGGCAAGGTCCAAGCCTTGTCCCTTTCGAAGTGGCGGTCTCGGTGCTGAAGGCCGAGCGGCTTTCGTAGCTCCACAGGCGATATTGGACCGCGCAACGTCGTTTCTGCAGCCCGTCTGGTTCAACAGCCAACGAGATGCCACCTCTTGCCTGTCAGCCCCGAAGGCGCGACCTTGTCTGGTCTGGCGAACGCTTCCGCCGAAATCCGCAAGGGAGAGAAAATCATGACCTCATCCAATGTGGCCGTTATTGCAGGCGCGGGCGCTGGTCTGAGCGCCTCGCTTGCGCGCCTTCTCACCCGGGAAGGCTTTCGCGTGGTTCTGGCCGCCCGTAACGTCGAGAAGCTCAGCGCTCTGATCGGCGAAACCGGTGCTCTGGCCGTTGAGACGGATGTCGCCGACGCTGCGTCCGTCGCCAGGCTGTTCGACACCGCCGACAAGGCCGGCACGCTGGCGCTCGTGGTGTTCAACGCCAGCGCACGCACACGCGGCCCGATCGCCGAGCTCGATGCGGAAGCGGTCAAACAGGCATTGCTGGTCGGCGCCTATGGCGGCTTCCTGGTCGGCCAGCAGGCGGCGCGCCGGCTGCTTGTCCGGGGATCCGGTTCGATCCTGTTCACCGGCGCCACTGCCAGTGTGAAGGGCTTTCCCGGCTCGGCCGGCTTTGCCATGCCGAAATTCGGCCTGCGCGGCCTGGCGCAGTCCATGGCCCGCGAACTCGCCCCGCAGAACATCCACGTCGCCCATTTCATTATCGACGGCCAGATCGCGCCGCCCGGACAGGCAGCCGATCCCGACCTACAGGACCGCCGCCTGTCGCCGGACGCTATCGCCGAGGCCTATCTCGCGGTCCATCGCCAGCATCGCAGCGCCTGGAGCTCGGAGCTTGAGTTACGGCCTTGGGTCGAGACGTTTTGACAATCCAGACGATCGCCCGGCGGGAAGCAACGCGATCCTTCCGCTTTTCCTAATATATTAGGCAATGCTGATATTTTGTGGCGCTAAGCTGCTTGTCCGATACATAAAAAGGCTCAGTGTAATATACACGTTTGTTTAACGCGGGTTGTGCATGTTGCAGCTTTCCCGGGTTAATTGAGAACGCGCATGTCGGTTACACGTCGTACACTGCTTGCGGCCGGGAGCGGCGGGTTGCTGATCTCGCAAGCCCGCGCAGCCAGCACTCCGGGACAGCAGGCGGAGAACGCCCCTCAACCTATCGCGAGCGGCGATGCATTGCGCATCGCAATGCCGGCCTTCGCTTCCAATCCGTTCTTTCCGGCCGACGGATCGGGGGACGATGGCATAGACATGGAGTTGGCCCACGGCATCGCCGCGGCGCTTGGCGTCGAGCCGGTATTCGACCGATCCGCCGCAACGTTCGACGATATCGTCAGTCAGGTCAGTTCCGGACAGGCCGACATGGCGATTGGCAAGCTCAGCCGGACGCTTCAGCGCGGCCGGTCGATCATCTATTCCCGCCCCTACGCCATGCTGCGGCAAGGGCTGATCGCCAACCGCCTCAACCTGGCGCGTATCGCGCAAGGCAAACCGGCCGAACAGATCGTCCGTGATTTCTCAGGCGATCTTGGCGTGATCGAGGGCTCTTCATTCGCCACCTATGCGGCCACGACCTTCCCGCATGCGCAAATCCACCGCCTGGCAAGCTGGGATCTGATCATCGATGCGATCCGAAACGGGACGATCGACATGGCCTATCGCGATGATTTCGAGATCAAGAAGCTGATGGTCGACGATCCGTCGATGACGGTTGTCGCGCGCTCGATCACGCTGACCGACAAGGTCGATACGATCGCAGTCGGCGTGCGGCCCGACAATCCGCACCTCGCGGCCTTTGTCGATCTCTATCTCGATCTCGCGCGGGGTCAGCAGATTCTCAACACGGATGAGATCATCGCCCGCTATCGCCTGGGGAGCAAAGCCTGACATGGCCATCTCCGAGGTAGCCGGACCCCTGCCTTTCGACTGGCGCCTCGCGGCAAGGCGTATCCTGCGCTCGCCCGTGACGACGATTGTGATGATTGCTGCAGGGATATTGTGCGGCCTCTATTATCCAGACTTTGCCCATGCGATCAGCCCTGTCGCACAGCTCTACCTGAATTTCCTCAAGATGGTCGTCCTGCCCTATTTGGTCTCGTCGGTCATCTTCTCCATCACGGCAATGGTCCAGGATCCCAAATCGGTCCGCTACCTCGGCAAGGTGGGTATGGCCGTGCTGGTCGTGTCGTTCCTGAGCGTGCTGGTGAGCGGCACCCTGTCGCTGATCCTGCAGCCGGGCCAGATCGAGAATCCGCAGTCGCGCATCGAGCTTGGCGAGTTCATCAATTCGCAAGGCAGCGTGTCCACCGATCTCGCCTTCCCGTTCCAGCCGCCGCCCTCCAATGGCGACCCCAATGGCGGGCACTCGATCCTGCTCGACCTGGTGCCGAACAACGTCTTCAACGCGCTGGCCTCGGGCCAGACCATCCAGGTTTTGCTGTTCTGCCTGCTTTTCGGGCTCGCGATGGGGAAGATTCCCCAGCCTTCGTCCATGAGCCTGACCCAGGCGCTCAACGCGGTCTACCGGGCCTGCACGGTGCTCACCAACTGGTTCATCTGGGGGTTGCCCTTTGCAACTTTCATCCTGATCGCGGACCAGACCGCGTCGACCGGAACCAAGCCGCTCACGCTGATGGGCGGTTACCTGCTGGTTATGGGTCTTTCCTGCCTCATATTCGTTGCCGGGGCCTTTGCCATTATCGCCATCCGGTCGCGACGAAGCTACTGGACCACGATCAAGACCTGCCAGCCGCTTCTCATGGTGGCCATCACCACACGCTCTACGGTCGCTTCGCTGCCATGGGTCATCAACCTTTTGAGCGAGCGCCTGCGGTTCAGCCTGGTGGTGGTCGAACTGCTCGTGCCGCTGCAGGCGGCATTGCTGCGCACTGGCCCGGCGCTGCTCTACACCTCGGGTGCGCTGTTCATTGCCCAGCTTTACGGCCACCAGCTTGCAGTCTCGGACCTCGTGCTCGTCGGCATCATCTCAGCGCTTCTCGCGCTCACCACCGGCGGTATGGGCAGCCTGCTCATCCTGTCCCAGATGTCCATCGTCTGCGGCTACCTGAAGCTTCCCTTCGAGGCGGCGTTCGTCCTGTTCGTCGCGGTGGATGCAGCCGTCGACACGTTCATGACGCTGGCCAGCGTCTGCACCGTCGCGGCGAGCACGGCAATGATCGCTCCCAGCCACAGGGAGACGACGCAGCCTGACGCCGCCTCGGACCAGCTCGAAGCCGAGCCTGTCAGATGATCGACGACAGCATCCGTCCCCAGCTCGGCATTATCGGCGGTCTTGGGCCGCTTGCTTCGGCTGATTTCTACTTCAAGCTGACCCGGATGACCCAGGCGCTCAGAGACAACGAACATGTGCCTGCCGTGATCCTCAGTGTCCCACAGCTGCCCGACAGGACCGAAGCGATCCTTGCCGGCCATGATGGGCCGCTGGCGCCTTTGAAAGCCGCGGTCGCGACGCTCAATGCGCTCGGCGTCGCCCGCATCGCGATGCCGTGCAACACCGCCCACCATTGGTACAGCCAACTGGCGGCGAATTCGCGCGCGGAAATCATCCATATCGGAGATGCTGTGGTGACGGAGACGCGTCGCAGCCTGGATCAGGGCCGGGTTGCTGTTCTCGCCACCCAAGGCACGCTGGTCTCCGGCTTCTATCAGGACAGGATGTCGGCGGCGGGATTTGAGCTCTGCCTTCCCGCGAACACCGAGTTTCAGGCCTGCGTCGACAGCGCGATCAGCCTCGTCAAGGCAGGTTCGATCGCGGATGCGGCGGTTGAAACCGAGCGCGCGCTCGACATCGCGCAAGCGGCCGGCGCCGATGCAGCCCTGCTCGGCTGCACCGAACTGTCGGTGGTGGCCGCCAGCCTCAACGGTGTCAATGGATTGGTCGTCATCGACAGCAATGCGGCCTTGGCGCGCGCCTGTCTGACACGGTTGGGCTTCGGTGCCCAGGAAGCCCGCGGCCTGCCGACCGTATCACGGCTGCCGGAACATGACCGATCGATGCGCGCCAGCTTGGCCGCACTGGCCTAGCCCTATGGATAGAACCTCATAGCATTTCGGAACCCGTCAGCCCTGGCGCGGCACGCCCTTGGCAAGCAGGTAGACGAGATACGGCCCGCCAAGCAGCGAAGCGAACAGGCCGGCGGGCAGTTCGTAGGGAAAGGCCGCCATGCGCGACAGCCAGTCCGAGACGATCATCAGCAGGACGCCCAGAAGCATCGCTCCGGCGAGATGGACGCGGGCGCGGGAAAAGCCGACCAGACGGGCAAGGTGTGGCGCGATCAGGCCGACGAAGCTCAACGGTCCGACGACCATGGCGGCCAGCGCGGTCAGCAGCGCGGCAACGACGATCAGCATCAATCGTCCGCCGGCGACCGGCACGCCCAGCCCGCGTGCGCTGTCGGACCCGAGCGGCAGGATGTCGAGCCAGCGCGCGGCGAGGAACAGCGGCAGCGTCAGCGGCAACAGACAGGCGAGTGCTAGCCCTGCATCGAGCGCCGACGCCTGGCCGGTCGAGCCGCTCAGCCAGCGCAACAGGATGTAGGACTGCGCGTTGCCCATGGCGATCGTCGCGGTGATCGCAGCGCTGCACAGCGCGCTCATGGCGATACCGGCAAGCAGCAGCCGCTCGGCACCGAACTTTGCTCGTGCGGCAAGGGCCAGCATGGCAATCAAGGCCACCAGTGAGCCCAGGGCTGAGCCGGCGAGCTGCCAGCCAAGATCGGCCGTGGCGCTGACCATCAGCACGGCTGTCAGGCCGGCACCGGCGCCGGTGCCGACGCCAAGCACTTCGGGGCTCGCCAGCGGGTTGCCGGTGACCCGCTGGATGACGACGCCGGCGGCCGCGAGCATGGCG
>NZ_RZQI01000188.1:0-8141 GCF_003998335.1 Mesorhizobium sp. M7A.F.Ca.CA.002.05.1.1
GCAAGCGCCTCGGCGTTCTGCTGCACCAGTGCGCCGGCGATGGTGACAGGCGCCATGGCGCCCGACAGGGTGAACGGCGTCACGACGACGACCTGGCCCTTGCTCGACATCTGGATGATGCCTTCCATCATCGGCACGTCGAGCTTGAGCGGCGAATTCGTGTTGATGATGGTGAAGACGGACGGCTCTTCCAGCATCTGCTCGTGGCTGATGCCGCGCGCGATCCTGGCGATCTCGATGCCGTCGACATTGCGTTCCTTGCCGAGCGAATAGATGTGGAACACCTTGTCGGTGAGCACGCTGAGATCGCGGATGCATTCGAGGTGGCGGACGGACGGATGGATATCGGTCGGCTCGACCGGGTAGCCGCCCGTGCAGTTCAGGATGTTGTGCATCTGCGCGAGCTTTAAGAAATTGCGGTAGTCCTGCTGGTTGCCGGGCCGGCGGCCGCGATCGATGTCGGAGCAATTGGGCGCCGACGCCATCATCGAGATGATCACATTGTTGCCGCCAAAGCGCACATTGTGCGCCGGATTGCGGGCATGGATGGTGAACTCCGACGGGCAGTGCGACACCAGTTCGAGGATCATGTCGCTGTCGAAGCGCACCCGCTCGCTGCCGTCGCGCACATCGGCGCCATGCGCCTTCATGATGCTGCGGGCTTCGTCATGCAGCACATCGACGCCGATTTCCCTGAGCACGCGCAGGGAGGCGAGGTGGATCGATTCCAGCTCGTCGTCGGAGACCAGCCTGGTCGGCGTCAGCGGGTTTTTCAGCTGGCGGAAAGCCGGCTGCTCGAACGCGGCCGAGCCGCCGGCGCGCTTTCCGGCGCGGCCACCGCGACGGGCGCGGTCGGTGGCCAATGCCGGTTCCAAGGGTTGTAGGGCGGCGGTCATGATGGTCCTCGTAGGATGCGATAGCGGGCGGCATAATGGACCGGCGGCTGTCCAGCCATTGCGGAGGCGGCGACCACTAGGGCGAGGGAAGCGACATGCCGGAACGGCAGTTGCGCGGCCACGACATCGGCCTGATCCCGCCGCCTCGTTGGCGCAAGCGGATTTCGCCGGGCGGCCCTTCCTTTGCCTGGATCGAACCGATAGCTACTCGGGCTTGCCGGCCGGATGGCCAGCAATTCACATGGATGGCAGCATGGTTGCGACCGGCTCGAACGAAGGCGAAGCAGGAACGCAGTGGGCAGCGCTTGCCGGCGTCACCGCGGCACTTGCGATGTTCGGCGCGGCGCAGGGGTTGAGTTCGCCGCTGTTCACGCTGCTGATGCAGAAACAAGGCATGTCGCCAGCGCTGATCGGCTTGTCGGCGGCGATGATGCCGCTCGGGCTGATCCTTTCGGCTTCTTTCGTGCCCGCGGCTGTGCGGCTTGTCGGTGCACGCAACCTGGCGGTCGGCTGCTCGCTGATCGGCGCGCTCTGCTTCCTGGGTATCGGCTATCTGCAGGACTGGGTGGCCTGGTTCGTCATCCGCTTCATCATCGGCGTCGTCATCAACCCGCTCTACATCCTCGGCGAGGTGTGGGCACTGTCGCTGGCGCCGCCATCGCGGCGCGGCAGGGTGATGGGCGTGTTCAACACGCTAATGGGCGCCGGCTACGCCGCCGGACCATTCGCGCTGACCCTGCTCGGTACGTCGGGCTGGGCGCCCTTCATGGTCGGCGTCGCCGGTTTCGCGCTCTGCGCGGTGATCCTGCACGCGGTCTCGTCTAAGCTGACCGGTTTCGAGGATGACGACCAGCCTGCCAGCGGCCTTGTCGGCTTTGCCAAGGTGGCGCCGGCGCTGCTGCTTGCCGTGCTTGTCTCGGCGGCGGTCCAGCAGAGCACCTATGCGCTGGTCCCGGTCTTCGGCGCCAGCTACGGCTTGGCGGAAGCCGTTCTGGCCTCGCTGGTGATGGCGCTTTCCCTCGGCAACATCCTGCTGCAGATACCACTCGGCCTTCTGGCGGAGCGTTTTGGCGGCCGCGCCATGATCATCGTCTGCGCGCTGGCAACAACCGTTTGCGCGCTTTTGCTGCCTTTGCTGATCACAACGCCGTTGATCTGGGTCGTGCTGCTGGTGATGGGCGCGGTCGGTTACGGCGTCTACACCATGGCATTGGTCGAACTCGGCAGCCGGTTCAAGGGCTCTGTGCTGGTCGCCGGCAACGCTGCCTTTGCACTGATGTGGGGCGTCGGTGGCATCGTCGGCCCACCCGGTGCCGGCGTGCTCATGCAAGGCATCGGCCCGCTCGGGCTGCCGGTCGTGATCGCCGGCCTCGACGCGGTGCTGGTGATGTTCGCGCTGTATCGGTCGTCCGTGCGCCGAGCTTCCTGACGAGCCCAACCTCCTGACCGGCCCAACTTCCTGACAGGCCCAACTTCCTGACAGGCCCAACCTCCTGACAGGCATTGTCTGGAGCAAGCGGTTTTCGCCTCCCAGGGGCTTACCACCACGTTGCTCAATCGCTAATCCTGCAGCCTCGATAGCGGTGCGCACAATGAATTTGGTTGAATCGAACAAGGACGAGACGATGCAGTGGGCGGCGATCACCGGTGTGATCGCGACCGTCTCGGTGTTCGCCATCGCGCAAGGGTTGTCCTATCCGCTGCTGAGTTTCATCCTGCAGCGCCAGGGCGTTTCGCCAGCGATGATCGGCCTGTCGGCGGCCATGACGCCGATTGGTTTCATCCTGTCGTCGCCATTGATCCCGGCGCTGGCCCGCCGGTTCGGGGCAGGGCGCACAGCGCTTACCTGTGCGGCGCTTTCGGCTGTCGTGCTGGCGCTGATCGGCTGGACGCAGAATGTCTATCTGTGGTTTCCCCTGCGCTTCCTGATCGGTGTGGTGACCAACCCGCTCTATGTGCTGAGCGAGATCTGGGTCATCGCGCTGGCGCCGCCGGCGCGGCGAGGGCGCGTCATGGGTGTCTATTCGACGATCATCTCGGCCGGTTTCGCGGCCGGGCCGCTATGCCTGCTTGCAGTCGGCACTGAGGGCTGGCCGCCCTTCCTCGTCGGCATCTCCGCCTTCGTGCTGTGCGGCATCTGCCTGGGCTTGGTGCTGCCGCGCTTGCCCAAGGTCGACGAGGCCGGGCATCAAGTTTCCGTCCTGGGTTTCGTGCCGCTGGCGTGGCTGCTTTTGTTTGCCGTCATAGTCGCCGCCGGTTTCGAACAGGGCGCGCTGGCGCTGCTGCCTGTCTATGGCACCCATCACGGCATTACCGAAACCCGCATGTCGGCGCTGCTGTCGGTGATGATTGCCGGCAATATCGCCATGCAGGTGCCGCTAGGCCTGCTGGCGGAAAGGCTTTCCGCGCGCCTGGTGCGGCTTGCCTGCGTCGCGATCACGGTGCTCGGCTGCGTCCTGCTTCCGCTTCTCATCGAGTCGCCGCTGATCTGGCCAATGATCTTTGTCTGGGGTGCGGTTTCCTACGGCATCTACACGATGTCGATCATCGAGCTCGGCGAACGCTTCACCGGCTCCGCACTGGTTGCCGGCAATGCGGCCTTTTCCTTGATGTGGGGCGTCGGCGGTATCGCCGTGCCGCCGCTGGCGGGCGGCGCCATGGATATTCTGGGTGCCGGCGGGCTGCCGATCACGCTTGGGCTGCTGTGCCTGGCGCTGGCTATTGCTAGCCTCGCTGGTGGGCGGAAAGCCTCAATTGTGCGCTGAGCATAGTGAATATCGATACGGCCTATCCGCGTTGGCTTTTTCAAAGCAACGCGTTTATCGGAGACCTCATGACCAAGCCTTCCACCCAGACGCCGAATTCCACCCTCTCGACCGACGATCCCTTTCTCTGGCTGGAGGACAGGACAGCCATACAGTCATTGGACTGGGTACATCGCCAGAACGAGATCACGGTTGGTGAATTGCAGGGCGATCCGTCCTACCAGGCGTCGTTCCAGACCGCGCTCGACCTGATGACGGCCGAGGACAACATTGCGGTCGGCGCTGCGTTGAAAGGCCATGTCTACAATTTCTGGCAGGACAAGACCAATGTGCTCGGCCTCTGGCGCCGCACGACGGTCGCTTCCTACAAGACCGAGAAACCCGACTGGGAAACAATCGTCGACTTCGACCAGCTTGCGGCGAAGGAGGGGATCAAATGGGTGTTCAGCGGCGCCAGCCGGCTCTATCCGGACTTCAACCTTTGCCTTGTCTCGATGTCGCCGGATGGCGGTGACGCGAGCGAGATGCGCGAGTTCGACATTGCGACCAAGTCGTTTGTCCACGGTGGGTTTCGCGCGCCCGCTTCCAAGTCGGGCTTCAGCTGGCTGGATAAGGACACCGTGATTGTTTCCGCCGCTTTCGACGAGGCCGACAAGACCGAGTCCGGCTATCCGCGAGTCATAAAGCTGTGGAAGCGCGATACCAAGCTGGAAGACGCGACGCCGATCTTCGAGGCGCAGAAAGAGGATCTCGCCGTTGGTGCCGCTGTCGAGTACGACGGTGACAGACGCTATCTGGTCCTGGCTCGAACGCTGAATTTCTTCGCTTCGCACATCTTCCTTCGGCTGCCTTCCGGCGAAAACAAACAGCTGCCGCTACCGGACGACATGACCGATACGGCAATATTCAGGGATCAGCTCGTGTTCGGCGTGCGCAGTCCATGGACGTCGCCCGACGGCACGGTTTGCAAGCCCGACGGCCTCTATTCGCTGGATCTGGCGCACTGGGTCGAGACCGGCGCGCTCGGATCTGTCGAAACCTTGTTCGAGCCGGCATATCGCGTTTCCATCGCCGGCATGGCCCGCACGCAGGACCGGCTGTTCATCAGCCTGATGGACAATGTGCGCGGCAAGGTCGTCGTCTGCGAGCGCAAGGATGGCAACTGGTCGCTGAAACCGGTGGCGCTGCCCGAAAATGGCAATGTCGGCATCAGCCATGCCGAGCAGTTCGGCTCGACCGTGTCCTTTTCCTTCACCGATTTCCTGACCCCGAGTGCGATCATCTGGTCTGACGACAATGGCGAGACGCTCGCTACCGTGAAGTCGCAGCCGGCGCGTTTCGATGCCTCGCCGCTCATCTCGGAACAGTTCGAGGCGCGCTCCAAGGACGGCACGATGATCCCTTATTTTGTCGTCAGGCGGCGCGATCAGAAGGGGCCGGTGCCGACGCTGCTTTACGGCTATGGCGGTTTCGAAGTGCCGCTGCTGCCCGGCTATGCCGGCGTGCGCGGGAGGCTATGGCTGGAAAAGGGCAATGCCTATGTGCAGGCCTGCATCCGCGGCGGCGGCGAGTTCGGCCCGGCCTGGCATCAAGCGGCGCTCAAGGGCAATCGCCAAAACGGATTCGACGATTTCGCAGCGGTCGCGCAGGACGTCGTCAAGCGCGGCATCGCGACAGCAAGCTCACTCGGCATCCAGGGTGGTTCGAATGGCGGCTTGCTGACCGGCGTTTCCTTGACGCAGCATCCCGAGCTATTCGGCGCCGTCATCATCGAGGTGCCGCTGCTCGACATGCTGCGTTACGCCGAATTGCCGCCTGGCGCCTCGTGGATGGCCGAATATGGCGATCCGTCGAAACCCGAAGACGCGAAATGGCTTTCAGCCTACTCGCCCTACCAGCATGTCGACGCCGCTGCCGCCTATCCGCCGGTGCTGCTGACCACATCGACCGCTGACGATCGGGTCCATCCCGGCCATGCGCGTAAGATGGCCGCCCGCCTGCAGGAAGCCGGCCATGCCAGGACGCTGTTCTTCGAGGAGACCGAGGGTGGTCATGGCGGGCGTGGCGACCGCCGGCCGCAGGCGGCGCAGACGGCGATGAAATATGTCTTCCTGCAGAGGGCGCTGACAGCCAAGGCCTAGACTCATTCCGTTATGGGCCAAGCAAAGGGTGGTTCTCCTCGACCAGCCTTTGCTCTAAGGTGCCAGCCATGGCTCTCGTCAGGATGTTGGTTGGCGCATTTGAGGCTCGCGCATTGCGGGTCGCGGTGACGCCGTCACCGCGTACGCTGCGCGCCGAGCTTTTGCGGCTGTGCGCCCGCATCGGCTATTCGCCACCTCTCTGCCTCTGAAGCATTCGCCCCGGCTTGCCGGATAGAATCCAGAGGGAAGATCAGACATGACCTATCAGAATTATTCGCTGAAGCAGCTTCAGCAGATCGACGCCGCGCATCATCTGCATCCGTTCACCGACCACAAGGAAATGCGCGGGGCCGGGTCGCGCATCATCACCCATGCCAATGGCCCTTTTATCTACGATTCCGAGGGGGCTGAAATCCTCGATGGCATGGCCGGGCTGTGGTGCGTCAACATCGGCTATGGCCGTGACGAGCTGGCCGAGGCCGCCTATGCCCAGATGAAGGAACTGCCTTATTACAACTCCTTCTTCAAATGCTCGACGCCGACGCCAGTGCTGCTGTCCAAGAAGCTGGCGGAGATCGCGCCAAAGCACGTCAACCAGGTGTTCTATGGTTCGTCGGGCTCGGAGGCCAACGACACGGCACTGCGTCTCGTGCGCCACTATTGGGTGCTGGAAGGCCAGCCGGAGAAGAACCGCATCATCTCGCGCAAGATGGCCTATCACGGCTCGACCGTTGCCGGCACCTCGCTCGGCGGCATGGATGGTATGCACAAGCAGCTCAACGGTGCGGTGCCCAACATCGTCCATGTGATGATGCCCTACGCCTATGAACTGGCGCTGCCGGGAGAGAGCGACCATGATTTCGGCCTGCGCGCGGCCGGGGCTGTCGAGGAGGCGATCCTCGAAGCCGGCGCCGACAAGGTTGCCGCCTTTATCGGCGAGCCGGTCATGGGGGCCGGTGGCGTGAAGATACCGCCGGCGAGCTACTGGCCGGAAGTGCAGCGCATCTGCCGCAAATACGATGTCCTGCTGATGCTGGACGAGGTCATCACCGGCTATGGCCGCACCGGCGAGTGGTTCGCTGCCCAGACGCTCGGTATCGAGCCCGATACGATCACCACCGCCAAGGCTCTGACCTCGGGCTATCAGCCGCTGTCGGCATTGCTGGTCGGCGACCGCATCGCCTCGACGCTGGTCGAGAAGGGCGGCGAGTTCAATCACGGCTACACCTATTCCGGCCACCCGGTGGCCTGCGCCGTGGCGCTGAAGAACCTCGAGATCATCGAGCGCGAAGGGCTGGTCGACCGCGTCCGGAACGACACCGGCCCTTACTTCGCCAAGGCGTTGCAGGAGCGCATCGCCGGACATGATCTGGTCGGCGAGGTGCGTTCGATCGGACTGATGGGCGCGATCGAGATCGTCAAGGACAAGGCGACCAAGGAGCGGTTCCTGCCGGCTGGAAGTGCGGCGGTAACCGTGCGGGATCATGCCATCGCGCACGGCATGATGCTGCGCGCCACCGGTGACACGATGATCCTGTCGCCGCCGTTGATCTGGACCCGTGATACGATCGATATGGCCTGCGATCGCATCTCGAAGGCGTTGGATCTGGCGCAAGCCGACCTGCGCAAGCGGTAGAACTCGACCCCTCGGCTGGGCGCTCCTCGGCGGGAGCGCCCAGCCTTGAGGCCATGCTGACGCGGGGAGCGAACGAATTCCACTACAAGCGCGTAGTGTGTGGGGCTGCGGCTGATTCGGCCGCGACAAGGGGTTTTGTTTCCATGAGAAAGACCGGCAAGAGCCGACGGACGCAAGAAGCGGCCAGCATCGGCGGCGACCTGATGCTGGCGCCGCTGGTGGCGATGATGCGGCTGCCGTTGATGGCCATGGATGGCGGGAGCAGTCAGCCATGGAGCACGGAGACCGCGCGTGCGGTAAACGAGAAGACCGCCGCTATGGCCGAAGGCGTGTTTGCGGCGCAAATGTCCTTCCTGCAATCGGCATCGCGGTTCTGGCCGGAAATCTTTTCCGGCCGCACGCCATCGCTGTTCAACGGGGTCGCGGCGGAGCGCTCGATCAGCGCCGCGCTGAAGCCGGCAAGCCGTGCCGTGAAAGCGAATTTTCGCCGGCTATCCAACAAGACCTGACAGAAGTTGCAGAACTTTGATTTTGCGCATTGACGGGCTCATGCGCTAGAATCAGTCGGTACGTCACCGATGGGGGACACGATGGCCGGACAACCGCTCAACCAGCCGGCTGAAATTCCAGCCGAACTCGACCGCTGGAACTGGGGCGCTTTCTTCCTCAACTGGATCTGGGGCATCGGCAACAGCACTTTCAT